>JACDGC010000472.1 GCA_013815535.1 Ktedonobacterales bacterium | reverse complement strand
AGCGCTGAGTGCCTTTGATGTGCTCTATCGCAATGCCACCCTCTATTGGCTGGCCAGCACCATTCCCTTCGCGGGGCAGTGGCGCGTGTGGCAACGATTGGTGTTGCCCCGCCTGCGCGGCCATGCCGTGCTGGAAGTCGGCTGTGGCACAGGCTGGCTGCTGGCGGATATGCTGGCGGCGGGCTTTGCCTGCCAAGCCATCGACGCCTCGCCCCAGATGGTGCGGTCTGCCCAGCGGACGCTGCGTCGTCGAGGCTTTGCCGCCCAGACGCAGGCGGTGCAGATTGCGCGGGCACAAGCCCTCCCCTTTGCCACAGCCAGTTTTGACGCGGTCGTCAGCACCTTTCCCGCCCCCTATATCGCTGATCCCGCGACGCTGCGCGAGATCGCACGGGTGCTGCGCCCTGATGGTCGCTTGATCATTGTCGAGGGCGCGCATCTGTTGCCACAAAACCTGTTTTTGCGGGTGCTGGTGGGTCTTCAGGGCCTCGTGTATGGGCGAGCGGCGGTGCAGGGGCCAGCACAACCTGCGGCGGTGGCGGCATTGCAGCAGCGTTTGCCGCTGCACATGGCGGGCCTCATCCCCAGTCAGGAAATCGTCGCGGGGCCATTTTGGCGCGCCTATATCGCCTATGGAGCGAAACCAGCGGCGTCATCTTCGTCAGACGTTTCAGTGGAGCAGTAATTGGATGATGCTGACGCCATAGCCCGCCAACCCCACTTGCACACTCAGACCGCCATCACTTCCGGTGAAGACCGCCACGGGATGCGCCTGCGCCCGCTTCGCGGGATCAGTCGTCGCGTCAAACGACCAGACGTTGGAGACTGATCCCGCGTGAGCCCCTGCCCCTGGTGCCACATTGGTGAAGGTGATGCGCACTGTGGCTGCGACGCCCGCGCCATTCACATCCGTTGGCTGGGCGGCTCTGGTGTTTGCCAGCAAGACGCGCACTGACGACCCATCGGGGGCCAATGCTGCCAGCACCACTAGCCCTGTTGGGGGCGCGAGTGTGGTGCGCAACAACCGCACACCAGGTGGAAACGTCTGCCCCAACACTTCGTAAAAACGCAGGGGCACATAGGGCGCGAAGCGTTGGTTATCAACCAACGCGAGTTGTGCGTTCCCCAGAAAGGGGAATTGGGTGAATTGGGTCACATCATGTTGCGCGGCGGTGATGAATGCATCGGCGGCAAAGACGATGCCGACTGGCGCGGCCCCCCGTGGATCGACCGGATAGCGTGCGATCTCATTGAACCCCACCTCATCCACCCAAATCGGAATCGCCTTCCCTGGGAAGCGGGCATCCAGCGTGACACGGGCGAAGGCCAACCGATGGGCAAACGTCTCTGCCACCGCGCGAAAGACCGCAGGATCAGGCGTCTGCTGGTTGCCAATGGCGTAAAAATGAAACGAAAAGAAATCCAGTGGCGCGGTGATGCCCTGAATGAAATTTATCATGTAACCATCATCGGGATAAGCCGAGATTGCTGGCCCACCCGTCGCGATGGTGGGATCGACGGCACGCATCGCCATGGCGGCCACGGAATACAACCGCGCGAACCGATGGGCGTCTAGCCACGTCGCGCTGCGGTGCGAGACCGGCCCTGGAATGTCATAGCCAGAGTTGGGTTCGTTCCAGATCTCCCACGTGCCGACCCATCCCTGATGACCCGAAGCATGAAAGTGGCCCGCCTCATCGGTGAAGCCGCCCGCGTTGTACCAGCCGACCAATCGTGCCATATAGGCGGCGAATTCCTGATACGTCTGATCGCGCAACTGCCCACTGGCATCATACATCCAAGAGGGGGCAGTACGAACGTTGAGGAAGAAGGGCGTGTGCGTGGCCCGCAGGCGCGCGATGGCAGCATCGAGTTGAGCGAAGTCCCATTGCCCTTGATGCATCTCGGGCAAGCCGATCTCATCGCCCGTGAACCCCAGGTGCAGGCGCACCAGCGCGGGCGACCATGCTTGCAGCAGGCTCCCATGGGTGGGATCAGTCGCGCTGAGGACCTCGGACGGGGTAGTGAGATTGGTTCCCAGGTGCGTCTGATTGAGGTGGCTTGGCCCCGCGAGCGCGACGCTCACCGCGAAATCCGCTGGGGCGAGCGGGATTGGCAGCGCACCAGGGCTGGCAGACGCTCGTTGCCCACGCGGCGGCGTCATGCTGAGCGCGAGGGCGCAGAGCAGCCCCATCGTAGCGAGGAAAGTGAAACGGGACGACCAACCACGGGACGTGCGTGCTGAAGATGCCATGATGCTGCCTATCTGTCAAAACAATCCGACCATCACACACTTTACACGATGGTTCGGCTACGTCAAGGGATCGGCAGCGGCGGTGACATCGCCATCACTGAATGGCAGCATCTCAGGGGGTCATCATCGTGGTAAGGCACGCCAGAACACGCTAACTGGCCAGTGGGATTTCAACGGCCCGCACGGGCACCACAACAAAACGAAGCCGACCACAAGTGGGGCAACTGAGGGTCTGCACATCCAGATGATCGACAGCCTGCGGTGTGGCGGCCTCGTGTGCCATAGCTTCCAATTCGGCCTCGAAGGCAGGGGGGTTGCTATAGGCACAAGGGCACATCAACGGCTGAGTGAATGGCATGATGTTCATGGGTGAACCTCTTTTCGCGTGCGGCGGTAGTCTAGCACTCAACCAAGAGGCAAGTCTCGTGCCAGTTCGCATGGTTGAGGGGTGGAACCCCATTGGGTGGATGGGGCTCGCTCGGCACGGGCTTACATTGGGGATGAGCCATCGCTTGCATGGGGCTTGCCAAGCAGGGTAGCGGCGCAGTGGCACCTTGACGAACGAAGGAATGTGTGACACAATAGAGGTGCCTCATCATGGCGGTCGTAGCTCAATTTGGCAGAGCACTAGATTGTGGCTCTAGTGGTTGCGGGTTCGAGCCCCGTCGATCGCCCCACCAAACCCGCTGCAAAGCGGGTTTCTTTTTGCCCACATGCCCACAACACAAGGCCCCTCGCGTGGATCAAGCGTGCCACGCGGGGGCCTTGTGTCGCGGGTGCTTCAGTTGAGGCTAGCTAGAGCGCGTAGTCTTCGGGGCGAACCTCGCGCAGATAGGCCGTGAGCAGCGCGATGTCGGCTTCCAGGTCGCCGAGATGCACCATCTCATTCACCGTGTGGACGTAGCGCGACGGCAACGAGAGCGTGGCGGACGCCGTGCCATGCCGTGAGCGCTGCATCGCGGCGGCGTCTGTGGAGCCGCCAGGGAGCACTTCCATCTGGTGGGGAATGCCCGCATGGCGCGCGATGTCACGCAGGTGGCGCATCAACTTCGGATGCGCGATGTGTCCACTATCCATGATCTTGATAGCGACGCCCTCACCGAGCTTCGTCACCGCTTCGTGGTCGCCACTGCCGGGCATCTCGATGGCCAGCGTGGTATCCAACGCGATGGCGATGTCGGCATCCACGGCGTAGGCTGCCGTCTGGGCACCGCGCAGGCCCACTTCCTCTTGCACCGTCGCCACGGCATAGACGGTGGCGCTCGGTTGGTCGCCCACGCGCCGCAGCGCTTCGAGCATGACGAAAAGGCCCGATCGATCATCCAGTGCCTTGCTGATGACGCAGTCGCCCACCACTTCCAGCGTGCGGTCCATCGTCACGAAGTCGCCAATTTCGACTTGCGCTTTCACCTGCTCGCCCCGCAACCCCAGATCCACGAAGAGATCATTGAGCGTTGTCGCGCCCTCTGCTTTCTCTTTTTGGAGATGGATGGGTTTGCGGGCCGAAGTCAAGACGCCACGGAGTGCCCCGTGGGCTTCGGTGTGCACCAGCACGCGCTGCGCCACCAGCACACTGGGGTCGTGGCCCCCGACGGGTTGCACACGCAGATAGCCGTTGCTGTCGATATGCTTCACCAAGAAGCCGATCTCGTCCATGTGGGCTGCCAGCATCACCTTGGTCTTGGTCGCGCCGTTTTTGATGCCGATGACGTTGCCCATCGCGTCGACCCGCATCTCGTCCACCAGCGGGCGCATCTCGGCCATCACC
>JACDGC010000471.1 GCA_013815535.1 Ktedonobacterales bacterium | reverse complement strand
AACGATTATCACGCGGCATGCGACAACGCCTTGTCCTCCGCAAACACGCCCAGCGGTATTCACAACGCCGATTCAAATCCAAGAGGCATTTCTTTCGGCGGGTCTACAGATGGTCGATTCGGCCTATATCTCCATCCCCGTTCGCCAGGCGAGCGATGCCGCCACCTGTTGGGAGTTACTGCTCATAGGCAGCATCTTTGCCACATGGCTTGCGCAAGAGCCCGCAGCAGTCGTGCAAGCCATCCAGAACGATGCCCTCGCGTCGCTGGAAGCCTATCGTGACGGGCCAACCATTCGAATCATGGGCGAGGTGCTCTGCTCCGCTGGGCAGCGCATCGCTTAGCGACGATGTGCGGCGGGCATCACAAGCGCCCCGAAAACGTGGCCACCAGCCTGCACTGCACCGATGTGCCGACCATCGCGGCACGCCCCTCACGCTGAGCTGAAGTGCTGGCATTTTGGCTGCCACCTGCCCTATAGTCTCTGGTAGCATGGCGAACTCGCCGATATCTATAAACAGAGCCTATACAACCAAAAGCGCGAGAGGATGCAGCAGCATGACGATAGTAGTAACCGGCGCGACGGGCTTCGTGGGACGCGCCATCGTGGAACAATTGAGCGCGGCGGGCGAGCGCCCGCGTTGCCTGGTGCGCGATGCGGCGAAAGCCGCGCAATCGCTGCCCGCCGCCAAGGTCGATTTCGTTGAAGGCAACATCTTGCATGCGGCCACGCTCGATGGCGTCTTCAAGGAAGGCGACATCCTGATGGATTCATCCTTCATGACGGCGAATCTGAAACAGCACGGGGAAGAGACGTACTATAACGTCAATGTCGATGGCACGGCAAACTTGATCGCTGCCGCCAAACGGGCAGGCGTGACGCGCGCCGTGGTGATGAGCGGCCTCGGCACGAAAGCGGATAAACCCGGCTCATATATGCAAGGCCGCTATCTGGCCGAGGAAGCCTTCAAAGAAAGCGGGCTGGGCTGGGCCATCCTCCAGCCATCCGTGCAGTTTGGCAAGGGGAGCGCCTTCTTCAAGGGGCTGGCAGACCTCATCAAAGGCGTGCCACTGGTGGTGCCCATTGCTGGCACTGGCAAAGAGACGTTCCAGCCGATCTGGGTGGACGATGTCGCCCGCATCGCGGTGATGTGCCTCAACGATCCTCAGTATGATGGGCAAAGCTACCCCCTTGGTGGCCCAGAGATTTTCACCTATGCCCAGATTCTCGATCACCTGATGGCGACCCTGCACGTCAAGAAAACCAAGATTCCCGGCCCGAAGCCCTTTGTGATGCTGGGCGCGGCGGTGATGGAAGCCGTCTTGCCCAAGCCCCCCATCACGACTGCCGCGCTCGGCTTGTTTGACTTCCCCAACACCACCACGCTTGATTCGGTCGCGAAACCGTTCGGCTTCGCGCCGCAATCTTGGCTGACCTACATGCAAGCCAACGGGGCGGATTAACGGCTCACTCGGGGATCTCTTCATTGGGGATGAGGCCCTGACGCAGACCATAGATCGCCGCCTGGGTGCGGTCACGGATGCCCAGCTTCGAGAAGATGTTGCTGAGATAGTTCTTCACCGTCTTCTCGGAGTAGGCCAGTTTATTTGCGATTTCGCGGTTGTTCATGCCAGCCGCGACATAACGGATGATCTCGATCTCGCGTTCCGTCAGCATGTTCAGCCCATGCGCGGGCTCGGCGGACTGTGACAAGCGGCGATATTCCGTGACGACCGTGCCAGCAATAGTCGGCTCGATCAACACTCCCCCCGCCTTGACCGTACGGATGGCCGAGAGCACTTCTTGCGTTTGCGCGCTTTTCAGCAGATAGCCCCGCGCCCCCGCGCGCATCGCTTGCAGCACCTGATGATTGTGCTTATACATCGTCAACATGATGACGGCGATCTCGGGGAACTCTTCGGTGATCTGGCGCGTCGCCGCCAAGCCGTCGATGACTGGCATGTTGATATCCATCAGCACGATGTCGGGCCGCAGTTGGCGGACCTTCGCGACCGCATCTAACCCCGTGGTTGCTTCGCCGACGATCTTGATGTGACGTTCCATCTCTAAAACACGAGCCAATAATTCCCGAAAAAGTGCGTGGTCGTCTGCGAGCAGGATGGTGGTGGTTTCATTCGCGCCCGGCGTTTCACGTGGGGTGGGCGTGCGCTGGGTGGCCCCTGGCTCAGGTCTGATGATTGGTCCCGGCATTCCTTGCATATCCTCCATAAGGGATGCCCCCTTCACGACGCGTCGTGCGCTCAACTGGGGCCTCTATGGATAGTATGCACCTGTGGGGCAAACTTCGTGCTCAATGTACTTCTTCCAGCGTGGTTGCGCTGGCACGCACCTGGGCCCAAAGGGCGGCGATGGGGTGGGGCAGGGCCGCCGTTGCTGGCTGACATTCCACCTGGGTCAGCAACAGCTGCACAAAGGGGATTTGCTCAGCGGCACCCGCCGCCGAAGTGCCAGGGACCCAGCCACGCTCGCGATCCATCCCTTGATACAAGCTGGGCGCGATGGCAGCGAAACGCGCTTGCAACAACGCCTGCACCTGTTCGGCCAGCGCGGGGGGCAGCAGCAACACGAAATCGTCGCTGCCCAGATGCCCAACCGTGATGTGTGCGGCGTTGCGGGCACGGCCATCATTGACATCCGTGGCGATCTCACGCAACAGATCCGCCAGCACCACCAGCAGCGCATCACCCGCCAGATACCCATAGCGGTTGTTATAGCTCTTGAAATGGGCAACGTCCACAAACAGGGCAGTGAAGGCTTCGGCGCGGCCCAGCCATTCCAACGCTTCGGCTTCGAGCGCGGCCAGCGCGGGCAGGCGCGTCAGCAGGCTCAGCCACTGGTTGGCTGGATCTTCGCGGTGACGCAGATGGGCCGCCACGCGCGCGAGCAACTCGGGAATCTCGCAGGGCTTGGTCAGGTAGTCATCCGCCCCAGCGGCCCAGGCTTCCATGTGGTCTTCCAAGCTGGCACGCCCGGTCAGCATGATGACCGTAGCCCCCGAGAGCAACGCATCGCGCCGAATCTGGCGACAGACCTCGAAGCCGGATAGCCCCGGCAAGGTTGCATCCAGCAAGATGACGCCGGGGTGATGCAAGCGCAGCAGTGGCAACGCGCTGGCGCCATCCTCGATGCCTTTGACCTGATAGCCTTGGGCACGCAAGCGTTGCACTAAAAAATGGCGCGTCGCTTCGCCATCTTCGACGACGGCAACACGCCCACGCAACGAGGCGTCTTCCCCCGCAGCCTCTGGCCCGCCATTCATGGGGATCTGTTGGCCTTTGTCCTGTTCCATCTCGTGCTCCTGCGCGCCATCCATGCGCTTCGGTGCTGGTGACTACCCACGGAGAGTCTTTCACTGCTCAGTATACATGGTTGTGCAATAGGAAGGGTCGCACTCAACCGCGCCGCTGTTGCGTCTCTTGGTCATTGGCGATTTGTTGCAGCATGGGCGTCTCTCTATCAGCCAGAACACAGATGCCCGCAGGCGCATCGATGGTGAATTCGCGTAATGCCGTGTCGTGCCCTGAATAGCGCAACTTCAGTATCGAAAGGATGCGATGCAACTGCCCCTGATACGTCACTTGCTGCGCGAGCATGACGTTTTCGGCCATCATCGCCAGCGGCTCTGCCGAAAAGTCCAGCGTGGGGGCCACTGCTCTGATTGTCTCTTTGATGAGTAAAGTAGTCAGGCCACGGGCCTGAAAGGCACTGGTCAGCGCAGCCAGGTAGTCGCGCAGGCGTCCGGGTGCCTGGGACGCAGTGATGGCTTCCTCGATCTCTGCGATGCTATCAATGATCAAGCGTTGCGCATGCGTGTCATCGAGCATCGCCAGCAACCGATCGGCAATGATATCGGGATTGACCTTGATCGGTGGCAACGTGAGGAGGTTCAGGCGTCCCGAAGCGAGTGCCTCATGGAACTGGTCGCCAAGGGTGAAGGCTTCGGTGACACGCCCCAATTGGTCGCGAGTTTCGCGGAACGACAGATACGTCACCCGCTCGCCTGCCGCC
>JACDGC010000470.1 GCA_013815535.1 Ktedonobacterales bacterium | reverse complement strand
GTCGGGTGGGAACGCGTGTTGCTGTTGCTGTCGTGGTGGGCTGAGGTGCCCCCGCCGTGCTTGCCTGGGTGGGGGTGGCGGAGTTGGCAGGGGTCCCATTGCCTTCGCCATGGGGCGCCGTTGGGGTTGACGCGTTGCAAGCCACACACCACACGCAGGCTGCGATGATCAGCCCGCTTTGCCAGCCGCGTGCCCGCTGTCGCGCCATTGCTTTGCTCCTCACCGAAAATAGGGATGGGGCATCTGCCAATCTGACCCGCTTGTGCCCTTACGCGTACTATAGCGGAGTTGCTGGGTGGTGGCAACTCTTTTGGGACACAATGCTCGGCGGAATAGCTGGCACAATGAGGAATGTGCCAGCGGCATTGTCCTATGAGCGTCTGGCTGCGTGTCCCATTCACAAGAACCGCGCACATCATGTGTACGCGATACACGCTGCCTGGGGCTGGAGGATGCTATGCTGCGCTCTCATCTGGTTACTCTGCTGATCATGATCGTTCTCGTCGGGTGTAGCGCCACCATGGGACATTCAGCGAGTCCCACGCCAACCGCTGGAGTGGCCAAAACGGTCAGCCTGATGCCCTACCTCACGGGGTACGAGGCCCCCGTCTTCCTTACGAATGCGGGTGATGGGTCACATCGCCTCTTCATCGTCGAGCAAGCGGGGAAAATCCGCATCGTGGATGCCGCCGGGACCCAGTTGTCGCAACCATTTCTCGATATCAGTGCGCTGGTTTTAAATAGTGGTGAACGTGGGCTGTTGAGCATGGCTTTCCATCCGCACTATCGCCAAAATGGGTGGTTTTTTGTTGACTATACCGATCACCAGGGCACCATTATGATCGTGCGCTACTCTGTCTCGGCGGATGCCAATCGCGCCGACCCTGCCAGCGCCAAGGTCATCATGCGCATTCCCCATCCCGTGGCGAATCATAATGGTGGCCAACTGCTCTTTGGCAAGGATGGCTTGCTCTACATCGGTGTTGGTGACGGTGGCGAAGGCAACTCTGCCAATGGCCAGCGCACGTCGCTGCTGTTGGGCAAGATCTTGCGAATCGATGTCGATCATCAGAGCGGGTCGCTTGCCTATGCGATCCCCGCGACGAATCCGTATGTGGCGGCGAATGGCACGCGGCCCGAGATTTGGGCCTATGGCCTACGCAATCCCTGGCGATTTAGCTTCGACGCTGAAACGAGTGATCTTTACATCGGTGATGTGGGTGGTGGCAGCCAAGAGGAAATCGACGTGCAGCCCCATTCGAGCCACGGGGGCGAGAATTATGGGTGGAATGTGTGGGAAGGGGTGCTTTGTTCACAAAATGGGTCGCCCTGCATGCTTCCCCATCTTACCCTCCCCAATCTCGTATATTCACATGACAATGGGAATTGCGCCGTGATCGGGGGCTATGTCTATCGGGGGCAGCAGTATCCGACGTTGCGCGGTCGGTATTTTTATGGGGATTATTGTTCGGGTGACGTGTCGAGCGTGATGACGCCGCTCCCTGCCAGAGAGGCGAACCCCGACATCAAGCTTGCCACCACGTATCGGGTTGTTGCTTTCGGTGCCGATGAAGATGGGGAACTCTATCTGGTCGATGGCCTGGGGAGCATCGTGAAGATCACGGCAGCGGGGTCATAGGCAGCGGCGCACCGACGCTATGAGGACGCTTGCGTCCACTGAGACAGCCTGCAGAGGGGGAGCGAGTCTGCCGTGAAACCGCAGCGGCTGTTGTGGCGATGTGATCTTCGGGTGGCAGGGCCAGCGGTGAGTGCTATTCCTGAGCGCTCGCCTGCACTTTTGCCAGCATTCGCACCTTCGCAGCTTGCATGACTTTGGCGAGTTCATCTAGCTCAAAGGGCTTGTTGAGGACCAGTAAGTGGTTGTGCATGACGGGATCGGGAACGCGAAACTGCTTGCTCGCGCTGAACAGGATATAGATATGGCGCTCCAAGAGATTCGCATCTTGGACGACATCTTCAAAGACCTGTTGTCCATCATCAGGCATGCGATTATCCAGAAACACGATCAGGGGGTGGGCACTTTCCCGCATGAGGGTCAGGGCCACTTCGCCATTGGTTGCTTCCTGGATGAAGATCTCATCGGTATCTTCGACCAGCGCGAAGCGCATTGTTTCGCGGATGCCTTCGTCATCATCCGCAATGAGGACATGAATGGACATGGGCAAAAATCCTTGAAGTTTCTTTTATGAAGCAGCGCACCGCGTGATTCTGCGCCGTGCATCCGATTCTGTCAAGTGATCAATGACCAGTCTTCGGTTTCACTTTGGGGAAAGTTCTTGGGCCAGGGCCTCTACCAGCGCCACGAGCGCGATGCTATCAAACGGCTTGTGGATGAACCGCACATGATGTTGCGTCATGCTGCGGACGATGGCAGTGGGGAGGGTGTTATAGCCAGCAGACATGACAATGACGCGATGCCGTTGTAATAACATGGGTTGTTTGAACAGGGCATCGAGCACACTGATGCCATCCATTTTGGGCATCATCAGATCGAGCAAGACGACCAGCGGCACACGGCTTTGGAGGATGCATTGGAGGCCTTCGGCTCCATCGGCAGCTTCTTCGACGAGGAGCCCAACATCTTCGAGTCCGTAGCGCAGCGCGGTGCGAATGCTGGTTTCATCGTCCACGATCAAGACATGATGCATGGCTTTTCCCTTTGCCCGATGATGTTCCTGTTGATGAGCATACGACAGCCCGGGGCAAACATACAACTTGTAGGGAGAAATGAGAGCAATCCCACGGGAAGATTCCCACGCGTTTTTCTCAACGGCTGGCAGGTGGGGGATGCGTGGGTGCTGCGACCGCTGGGTGGTCACTCTCTTCCGGCGCACACGGGTTGCAAAATCAGCGCGGTGGCCTGTTGCTCTAACTGGGCCTCTCCCGCGTCGATCAACCGTGAAAAGTCTTCGAGGTCAAACGGTTTCATGAGGACGGGCAACGCCCGCTCCAGCAGTTCGGGTGGCAGGTTCAGATGCTCTTTGGTGGTGGTGATGATGATGTAGTGACGATCAAGCAAGTGGGGTTCCGCTGCCAGAGTGGTGAAGAGATTGGCCCCATCTGGAAGCATCACGGCGTCTAGCAGAACGACCAACGGTTCGGCGCTGTTTCGCAAGTGTTGGACGGCTTCGCGTTGCGTGCGTGCCTCTTCAATCCGATACGCTCGCTCGTTGTCTTCGAGGATGAAGCGATATGCTTGGCGAATGGCATCGCTATCGTCGGCAAGCAGAATCGTGATCATCGGGGTTGTTCTCCTTTACGCTTTGTCGAGGGTTTGCATCATGCGTCCAGCTAAGCAAAAATGTTTCCAAAATGCTCAGCTATGCTGAATGTCACCCTTCAAAAAAGCTGGGGACATGTCGAGACGGATTCCGAAGTCATGTTGAATTGTCGCTGCTTGTCGGCAAAGGCGGTGCTGGCAGGTGAGCTTCATAGAATAAAGCCGCTGCCAGCACCATTGTTTAGCCGAGAATCCCCTGCCTGAAAGACAGGGGGAGTGTCAAGAGTTAGCCTTGGCCTTTCATGTTGACAAGGGTCATCAAGACGTTATCGGCGGTGGAGATCACCTTCGAGTTCGCCTGGAAGCCACGCTCAGCGACGATCATGTTCGAGAATTCGCGGCTGAGGTCGACGTTCGACATCTCACGAGCGCCGGGAATGAGGGTGCCTAGGCCATTTGTGCCGGGGGTGCCGGTGATGCCGCCTGAGGAGCCCAAGTTGACGATATAGTTTGTCTTGCTCACCTGATCTGGCGCGGCGAGCGCGGTGGGCAGGGTGATGGTCAGGCCCGCGTACACCAAGGTGCCGGGAGGGCCAGCGGTGGTGGTGACGCCCGTGGTGGTGAAGGCCGCGCCATTGAGCGAGACTTTGCCATTGGTTGCCAGACCCGCCGCCGTCGTATCGAACGACACTTGCAGGCTGCTGACGGGACCAGTGCCAGTGAATGCGCCAAACACGCTCATGTTGGTGGGCAGCGTGGTGACGCCTGTTGGCACCGTCAGCGCTGGGA
>JACDGC010000469.1:1899-4031 GCA_013815535.1 Ktedonobacterales bacterium | reverse complement strand
TCGGTGTTCCTGGTCCCATTGCGGGGCATGGCAGCATCCTGTGGGGGGCGTTGCTGGCCAGCGGCTCGGCGTTGGGGTATGCCCTGGTGACGCTCATGGGGCGCGCGCTCGTGCGCTATCACCCCTTGCAAACGATGACGGTTGGTTTCGCGACCGGCGCGCTCACCTTGCTTCCCCTGGCGCTGGCGACGGGGTTCGTCGTGCGCTATCCCCCGGTGGGTTGGTTGCTGCTGATCTACCTCGGCAGCGTGCCCACCGCGCTCGCCTATAGCCTCTTTCTGGCGGGCATCGCGCGGACGCCTGCGACCGTCGCCAGCATCACGACGCTGTTGGAGCCACTGACGGCAACCATCCTGGCCGCCATCATCTTCGGTGAGCGGCTGACGCCATTGGGGCTGGTGGGGGCAGCGCTGCTGCTGAGCGCGGTGGTGGTGTTGGCTCGCCTGCGTCCGGCTCCCCCACCGGAAGCCGTGCTGCTCGCTGGACACGTTGAGTGAGATGTTGGTCCAGTTGAGCTTGCATTTACGTATTTATGACGCGATACTGCTTTATACAAGTCTCGCAATGGTTATGCAGCATGGGATGGGCGGTTTTAGCGACCGCGCTCCCATGCGCGATTGCGAGGTATGGTGCATCACCAATGCCTGGGGGGAGAATAGGCATGGCGAAAAACATTTTGATCGTTGATGACGATCCAGATATCCTTTCCACGTTGCGCATGAGCCTGGAAGACGAGAACTTCTCAGTGTTGTGTGCGATGAATGGCGAGCAGGCGCTCAAGATCATGCAGGATTCTAAGGCTCCATTACCTGTCTTTCTCGATGTCAATATGCCGCGCTTAGACGGGTTGGGGGTTCTGCGTGAAGTGCAGCGTAATGCTCACCTGCATCGCCACGTCATTACCCTGCTCACGGCAGGTGGGCGGACGCTGCAAAACGAGATCGTACAGTTGATGCGCGTGCTCAGTGTCGATATCGTGTGGAAACCTTTCGATCTCAAATCTATCACCCTCGCGGTGACCAAAATGGAGCAGCGTTTGGCAATCAAACGCTGAATCGACATCCTGCTCAGTTGATGGGGTGACCAGCCAGGGTCGCGGTGCCATGCCGTGGTCTCTGGCTTTTCGCATCTGCCACCCGTGCAGGAGGGTGCCATGTCACTTGGGGGTCGCCTCCGTGCTTGGCATGAACACTGGCGCGCAAAGTGCCTTCCCAAAACGCGCTTTTCTGATACAATGGGAGGAAGCTGCTCGCGTGCAGTGTTGCACATCCCATCCAGAGAGGATCGCCCGCCATGAGCATCGACACTGACGCCCTCAATGGCCAGATTGACATCGACTCCGACAGCGCTCCCACGATAGAAAAAGATCGCCTCTATCGCCTTTGGGAAGAAGGCAACTGGTCTGCCAAAGCTATCGATCTCACGCGCGACATGGTGGACTGGCGCGAACGTGTGACGGAGCGCACGCGCGCCGCGACCACATGGTTTAGCTCGCTCTTTTTGGATGGCGAAGAATCCGTCACCGTCACCCTCGCGCCTTTTATGGAGGCGCTGACGCGCTATGAGGACCGCATCTTTCTGGGCACGCAGATCGCGGATGAGGGACGGCACCATGTCTTTTTTGACCGCTTCATTCGTGAGGTCATGGGCATCGGCACCGACCTGACCTCCACCCTGGCGCAGACTCGTCCCAACCTCACTTGGGGCTACACCCAGGTCTTTACCGAGCTAGACCGCGTGGCGGATCGGCTGCGCCGCCAACCCAAGAATCTGGCGCTGCTGGCCCAGGGCATCACGCTCTATCATTTGGTTGTCGAAGGGATGCTGGCACACACTGGCCAGCACTTCATGCGCGAGTGGTCGGTGAAAACGGGTATCTTCCCTGGCTTTCTCGAAGGCGTCAAACTGATCGCGCGGGATGAGTCGCGCCACATCGCCTTTGGCGTGCAGGTGCTGCGCGAACTGGTCACCAATCATCCTGAGTGCAAAGTCGCCGCCATCGAGATGCTCAATCGCGTGTTGCCCTGGGCGGCGGGCACCTTCACCCCACCCAATCTGCAATGGGATTACCTGAACGAGCTTGGCTACACCCCCCAGGAGATCTTTGCGTTTGGCCTGCGCTCTATCGAGAC
>JACDGC010000469.1:0-1889 GCA_013815535.1 Ktedonobacterales bacterium | reverse complement strand
GTGCTGGGCTTCGTGAAGCTGGGGGTGAACACTGCGCCGACCACTCAAGCGGCCCGCGCCATCGCTCTGGTCGAAGGCGGCGTCATCGGCACGCTGAGTGAGCCCCATGTCAGCGAGGTGGGTATGGCCGCCATTTTCGCCAGCATGCAAGACATCGCCCGCTGGACGTATCCCAAACAGGGTGGCTTGCAAGCGACAATCCAGTGGGTCTTTGAGGGGGCCGAGCCGCGCTATCTGGTGTTGGGTGAATCGGGGCGGCCCTACGTCGCGGATGGCATGGCCGACGAGCCGACGCTGACGCTGCGCTGCACGGCGGCGGATTGGTTCCGCGTCGCGGGCGGGCGGTTGAGCCAACAGCGTGCCGTGCTGAATCGGCGCTTGCGCATCAACGGCGACTGGCGACTGGCGTTGCGTCTGCCCCAGATCCTCCCCGTTTAGCATCCCTTGTGGCCCCGCTTGCGAGGAAGGCGGGGCCGCAGGCGTCCTGACCTCAGTCGCGCGCGGGCGCTTGCTGCACCGCCCACCCGTTGCCATCGGGGTCGCTGAAGAAGAGATACGAGTTCCATTCGCCACCTGGCCCCTCAACCTGCACTCCGTCCTCGAAATGCTGGATGGGGCTGACCTCCACGCCGCGTGCGACCAGTTCATCTCGTGCTGCGGTGATATCGTTGACACACAGTTGCAGCCCCTGCATCGATCCCGGTGGCATGGTAGATAACCCAGTGCCAATCGTGATCGAACATGCTGAACCGGGCGGGGTCAACTGCACCACGCGAAACGTCGCGCTAATCTGTCGATCAACGTCCACGACGAATCCCACTTGCTCGCTATAAAAACGCTTGGCCCGGTCGACATCCGCGACGGGCACAGCAATGACTTCCAATTTCCAATCCACTTGGTACCATCCTCTTACAGCTTGGCGCGCTCATATTGC
Source organism: Ktedonobacterales bacterium (assembly GCA_013815535.1). Taxonomy (GTDB): domain Bacteria; phylum Chloroflexota; class Ktedonobacteria; order Ktedonobacterales; family JACDGC01; genus JACDGC01. The sequence goes on along the minus strand of JACDGC010000469.1, from coordinate 955 downwards.
TTGGGCCAAGCGATGTCGGCACCCAATTCACGGGCTGCCCGTAGTGGCCAATGCGGATCGCGCAGCAACTCGCGGGCCAGGGCGATCAGGTCCACTTGCCCATCGCGCAGGATGGCTTCGGCTTGAGCGGGCTCGGTGATCAGCCCCACCGCCGCCACCGGAATGGCGCTCTCGTGGCGCACGCGCGCGGCGAAGGGGACCTGATAGCCCGGACCCACGGCTACCCGCTGCTGTGCATCCAGCCCGCCACTGGAAACATCGATCACGTCCACCCCCGCCGCACGCAGCCATGCGGCCACCTGCACACAATCATCGACACTGAAGCCCGCGCCCGCAGGCAACCAATCGGTCGCGCTTAGCCGCACGAAAAGCGGCAACGTTGCGGGCCATTCGGCTTGCACAGCGGCGACGGCTTCCAGCAAGAAACGCGCACGGTTCGCCAATGTGCCGCCATATTCGTCGTCGCGCTGATTCGCCGCTGGGGAGAGGAACTCATGGAAGAGGTACCCATGGGCTCCGTGCAATTCGATAATTTCAAAACCCGCAGTGTGGCTCCGGCGCGCCGCTTGCCGGAAGGCGTCGATGACCGCTGCGATGTCGACCCGCGTCATGGCCTGGGGCATGGGATAATTTGGCGCGAAAGCCAGTGCGCTGGGGCCAATGACCTCATCTTGCCAACCACCTGCGGCGGCATCGGCCACCCCATGGCCTGACCACGGGCGCAATGTGCTTGCCTTACGCCCGGCGTGCGCCAGTTGGATGGCTGGCACTGCCCCCTGCGCGCGAATGAAGTCGGTGATGCGTCGCAACATCGGCAGATGGGCGTCATCCCAAATCCCCAGATCCCCGGGCGTGATGCGTCCGCGTGCTTCAACTGCGGTGGCCTCGGTCATGACGCCTGCCGCGCCGCCGACGGCGAAGCCGCCGAGATGCACCAGATGCCAATCCGTGGCAA
>JACDGC010000468.1:1551-4032 GCA_013815535.1 Ktedonobacterales bacterium | reverse complement strand
CGGGCACCGCCGCAATATTTTAGGCTGTACGTTGCATGAAGTCGGCATCGGCTTCTATGATAATCCACACGATGCAGCAGGCGCGAGATATTATTGGACGCAAGATTTCGGCAGCCAGTGAGCAGCGTTCGTGCCACCAAGGACCAGCACTTCATCGTGAAACGCGCTTTCATCGCTGGCATCCAGGCTGACGACGACAATGGGGCGCTGGATAACCGGGGAGGCGTGGATGTCGAGCCGCAAGCGGCGAGCATCAGCATTGAGCTAAGCGCTAACATGGTTCTGGCGATAGCATCCATAGGTGTCATCAAAACAGTCCCCTAATGTTCTGCAAGATCTGGCATTTTGTCCATTGAAGCGGTTGAGCATGATTGCTCGTCGCAAATCGGTGGTGCAAAACTGGCATCAGCTACAAAAACCCCCTTCCTTATCTATTAAATAGGGAAGGGGGTGTGATGCGCCAGCGCGTTACGCCTGGGCGGTGGCAACCGCCGTCTCAGCGGGTTGGGCATTGGCAGTGGTCACCACCAGGCCATCGCCGCTGGGCTTCACGTCGACCGCGACGTGGGCATTGTCGTGGATGGTGCCGGCCAACAGGTGGCGCGACAACTCATTCTCGATGGTCCGCTGAATCAACCGCTTCAGCGGGCGAGCACCATAGGCTTCGCTGACGCCTTCGCGAGCCAGCCATTCCTTCGCCGCCTGAGTCACGTCGAGGCTGATGTGGCGCTCGTGCAAGCGCTGGCTTAGCCCTTTCAGTTGGATGTCGACGATCTGCACGATCTCGTCCAGCTTGAGCGGATGGAAGACCAGAATCTCATCGATGCGGTTCAGGAACTCGGGCCGGAAGTTCTGGCGCAGTTCGGCCAGCACGCGGTCGCGCATCGCTTCGTAGGCATCTTGCGCGGCCTTGGCCTCGTCGCGGCTGCTGATGAAGGCGATGGAGCGCCGCTGCATCTCTTGCGCGCCGACGTTGCTGGTCATGATGATGACCGTGTTGCGGAAGTCCACCGTGCGGCCCTGGCCGTCGGTGAGCCGTCCGTCATCCAGCACCTGCAAGAGGGTGTTGAAGACCTCGGGGTGCGCCTTCTCGATCTCATCAAAGAGGATGACCGAGTAGGGGTGACGGCGCACGGCCTCCGTCAGTTGGCCGCCCTCATCATAGCCCACGTAGCCTGGAGGGGCACCGACCAGACGGCTGGCGGTATGCCGCTCATTGTACTCCGACATGTCGATGCGGATCATCGCTTGTTCGTCGTCGAAGAGGTATTCCGCCAGCGCTTTGGCGAGTTCGGTTTTGCCGACGCCAGTGGGGCCAAGGAAGATGAAGCTTGCCAGTGGCCGGTTCGGGTCTTGCAAGCCAGCACGAGCGCGGCGCACGGCATCTGAGACGGCGTGGATGGCCTCCTCCTGGCCAATCAAGCGCCCGTGCAGGTGCTCTTCCATCGCCAGCAGCTTCTGCATCTCGCCGGAGAGCAGGCGGGTGACGGGGATGTTGGTCCATTTGGCTACGACCTGGGCCACGTCCTCGGCATCGACAACCTCACGCAGCATGCGTTGGCCGTGCTCCTCTTGGGCCAACTTGGCCTCGGCATCAGTGATCTGTTGCTCAATGGCGGGGATATCTTGATATTTCAAGATGGCCGCTTTGTTGTAGTCATAGCTGCGCTCGGCGCGGTCAAGCTCGGTGCGGTTCTGCTCGAGTTGCTCACGCAGGGAACGGATGGTTTTGACGCCACCTTTTTCGCGATCCCACTGGGCGCGCAGGGAATGCGTTTGTTCTTGCTTGTCGGCCAATTCGCGACGGATGACCTCCAGTCGCTCATGGCTGGCCGCATCCGTCTCGCGGCTGAGGGCCATTTCCTCGATCTCAAGCTGGCGCATGCGGCGTTCCAGCGCGTCCAGTTCGGTCGGCGTGGAGTCCAGTTCCATCCGCAGGCGGCTGGCGGACTCATCGATCAGGTCGATGGCCTTGTCGGGCAGGAAGCGGTCCGAGATGTAGCGGTGGCTCAGCGTCGCGGCGGCGACCAGCGCGGCATCGGTGATGCGCACGCCGTGGTGCACCTCGTACTTCTCTTTCAGGCCGCGCAGGATGCTGATGGTGTCTTCGACGCTGGGTTGATCAACCGTGACGGGCTGGAAGCGGCGCTCCAGCGCGGCATCTTTCTCGATATACTTGCGATATTCGTCCAGGGTGGTCGCGCCGATGCAGTGCAGTTCGCCGCGTGCGAGCATGGGTTTCAGCATGTTGCTGGCATCCATCGCGCCCTCGACGGCCCCCGCGCCAACAATGGTGTGGATTTCATCGATGAAGAGGATGATCTCGCCCTCGCTGGACGTGATCTCTTTGAGGACGGCTTTCAGTCGCTCCTCGAATTCACCCCGGAACTTGGCCCCGGCGATGAGCGCGCCGATATCGAGCGCGAAGACACGGCGGTTCTTCAGCGTCTCGGGCACGTCACTGGTGACGATGCGCTGCGC
>JACDGC010000468.1:0-1541 GCA_013815535.1 Ktedonobacterales bacterium | reverse complement strand
CAAGCCTTCGACGATGGCGGTCTTGCCAACGCCTGGCTCGCCGATCAGCACGGGATTGTTCTTGGTGCGGCGACTCAGCACCTGGATGACGCGGCGGATTTCGTCATCGCGGCCAATGACGGGATCGAGCTTGCCCGCCTGGGCCAGCTTGGTGAGGTCGCGGCCATACTTTTCGAGGACCTGATATTTCTCTTCGGGGTTGGCATCCGTCACGCGCTGATTGCCGCGAATGCTGGTGAGCGCCTGCAAGACGCTCTCGCGGGTGATGCCCAGCGCACCCATCGAGCGCGCGAGCGGGTCCGACGGGGTGGCGAGCAGGCCCAAGAAGAGGTGCTCGGTGCTGAGGAACTCATCCTTGAAGTTCTCGACCTCGCGCACGGCGGTTTCCAGCGTGGTGCGGAGGCGCGCGGACATGACCATCTCGAACGAGCCAGTGACTTTGGGGAAGCTGTTCAGCGCCCCTTCGAGCCGCGTGCGGACGTTTTGGCTGTTCGCGCCGATCTTGTTGATGATCTCTGGGACGATGCCGCCCTCTTGCACCAGCAGGGCTAGCGCCAGATGCTCTGGCTCGACCTGGCTGTGGTGCATCTCTTCGGCGATGCTCTGTGCCTGGGCCAGGGCCTCGCGAGCCTTTTCAGTGAACTTATCGATACGCATCATAAGCGTGGGGTACCTCGTGTTTGTTTGGTGGAGGTGGCAGTGGGTTGGCCCTCTCGATGAGAAGGGGGGCGCAACCTTGATGCCACGATCTGTTATCCATAGTATACAACAATGATAACAGGACTATCAAGAGATATGATGGTCAATTTGTGAGGTGAGGGAAATTTGGCGGAGAAGCCTTTCCTGTGACGCCCTCTCGACTTTGAGCAGGAGTGGCGGCGTTATGCACAGGCACACCGCAAACATTGCGGCGTTGGCATCTCAGCATGAAGTAAGCGCGTAAGCGTGTTGTTTTTATGAATGCGCGCCGATAGAAGCACTATAGAGCAGTTCATAAAGTTCGTAGCGAGGAATTCGAGTAACGATGAAGCATTTTCGCTGGTTGCGTCGTTCCAACATCACCACCCGATTAGTCACGGGGTTCGCGCTGATTTGTGTGTTCGTCATGGCGATTGGTTGGATCGGTATTTTCTCGGCTAACACTTCCAACGATAACCTTGGGAGTGCTGCCGTACAGATGCGCAGTGTCAAATATTTGGCCGACACCCATCTCAACATCCTCCTTGTAGAACGCAGTCTGTTAAGTGGTGCTTTTCAGCTTGATCCTGCTTTGCAGGCGCGTGATTTGCAAGCTGCCGATGTCGGCCTTCAGAACCTTGATGTCGCATTCCAGCAATTTTTGCAGAATGACCCCGGGCACACGGATGAGGAGAACCGGGATATCGCCATTTTTCAGCAGACGGAGCAGACCTGGCGTGCAAGCATTGCGCAGATCATGCCCATTATCCGCTTGCAGTCAGTGACAGCAAATGCTCAAGCACATGCGTTTTTCAATGGCGCCTGGAAGATGCAAAGCCAAACGCTTTTGCAGACCATTGGGT
>JACDGC010000467.1 GCA_013815535.1 Ktedonobacterales bacterium | reverse complement strand
GGCAATGCCCCCGCCACGGCGACCGCAACCGCGACGCCGCCCCAGGGTGGGCGCGCCCCCGATTGGCTCGTGGGTCGTGGCACGCCACAAAACGCCGGCCCTGCCGCGCCGCAAGCCGGTGCCCCCGCTGCGCCCCAGGGCGAAGAGCGCCCCACCCAGCCCGTGCCCAGCGTGGCCCCGCGCTGGGGTGAGACCTCATACCCCGGCGTCAACACGGGCAGCCCGGCTGGCGCGCCAGGTGCCCCGGCACAGACCGACCCAGGCAACGAGTCGGGCCGCCGCAATATCTTCCGCATCTTCACCAACTAGCGCGGTTGCCCATCCCTCCCAAGTGAGCCGATCTTGGTTGATCGGCTCACTTGCTTTATGCTCGTGGCGCGCCAGTGAAGGGTATTTCAGGTCTTTTCTGCGCTACGCGGATGGGTGGGATGCGGTGTGCCACAGATAGCGCCGCCAAAGCGAGATGCATTACCCTATCCCCCCTTCTGTTTGCCAGTCAATCTGCCGAGATAGTGACGTATGGCATGCGCCGCATCGCTGATTTTCCCTAAGAGCAGCCGCAGGCGAGCATCGACAGGTGTGGCCTTCAAGCATCGATTGCCCATGAGGAGGGTGTTCATGGAAACCAACTCGCGTTTTTGGCCGTGGCTGCTCGTGAATTGGTCGCGGAGTGGTGTGCTCATCGCCGCGATCTTAGGATTGCTCATCCCCTTCTTCCACGCGGGGATGCCGTTGCCCACCCTGCTCGTTTTCCTCCATCTGCCCATGTATATGGTTCACCAGTATGAGGAACATGCCCATGGCGCTTTCAAAGCGTATATCAATCGTGAGATCGGGCGCGGCAAAGAGGTGTTGACCGATGTCGCCATCTTTTGGATCAACGTTGGGGCGGTGTGGCTGGTGGATCTCGGTGTCATCTATCTTGCCGCGTTTGTGAAGCCTGCGCTGGGCCTGATGGCCATCTACCTCACCATCATCAATGGCATCTTGCACGTCGTCATGGCTTTGGCGACGCGGCGGTATAATCCGGGGCTTATCACCAGCTTGCTGTTGTTTCTGCCGGTTGGGGGGTTCACGCTTTACCTATTGGGCATGGCGACTCCGCTCACATGGGCCGATCATGCCCTTGGCATTGGGGTCGCGCTCTTGATTCATCTCGCGCTGGTCATCCCCCTCCTGCTTGGTCGAAGGGCGGCGGCTTCAGCCCAATAATCAGATCTGGGCAGAGGTTATTGCAATAAGAATGCGCCGCTTCAAAATCTGAGTTTTCTGGTAATGCTTGCCATTTAGAGCGAAATATGCTAAATCAAAGGAGTGATAAAGCGATAGGCAGTTTTCTTGCTATATAAATGCTAGCGGAAAAGGACTTTCTGGAGAGAATACAGATGCAATCGACACCAACCGCGCGTTTTTGTGGCAATTGCGGGGTGCAGCTCTTTGGGCCAGCATTTGCGGCGGGCCAATGCCTTTCGTGTGGATTTCCCATCACCGACACGGTTTCAGCGGCGGAAGCCCAATCAATTGCCAAGCATTTCCACCAAGCGACGCCCGCGACCGTTCCGATTTCCGAGGCAGGCATGGGGACTGATGAGCGGCTCACGGCCCCTGCTACCTACATTGGTGGGGCACCGCCGAAGCCTCCCAAGCGCCGCCGTGGCCTCTGGCTCCTCTTTCCGTTCTTCCTCATCGCCTTCCTCCTCCTCTTCTCGTGGTGGCACATCACCCACACTGACACCACGGCCTATACTCCCCCGACGGCGACCTTCACCTCCGTGCCGGCGACGATGCCAGGGGGCGCGGGGGGGACGGCCACGGCGGTGCCTGGCACGTCGGCCACCCCCCCGCCTGGCACCACTGCCACGCCTGCCAAGGGCACTCCCCCCGCCAGCACTCCGGCGCCCGGTGTCACACCAACCACTGGCCCCACCGCGACGCCCGTGCCCGGTGCGCCCCCCACCATCGCGGTATCGCAGACCACCTTTTCACAACTGCTCTGTGTTGCCACCACCATCACGTTCACCGTCACCAACAGCGGTGGCGGGGTGCTCAACTATCACGTGACGTCAACGAATACGCTCTACCGCATTCGACCGACCACGGGGTCATTGCACGCTGGGCAGACCGACACCGTCACCGTGTCGGGCATCTTGACCGGTGGCACCATCACCGTTTCGGCCCCCGGTGCCACGAACACGCAGACTATTACCTTGAAATGCCTTTAAAATTGCGCTTGTTTGGTGTCGATCTGGTTGTTTCTCATTCGTTGGTATCATGGACGAAGGCGACTTCATCCTACGAATACTTCCGTGAAGGAGAACACACCCTTGCGTTACCTATTGCTGATTTACACCAACGAGATCGACGATGCTAGCGCCTCCCCCGCCCAGCAAGAAGCGATCATGGCGGATTACACGGCCTTTGGTGAGTTCGCGAAGGACCAGATCGTCGATGGCGAGGCTCTGTTGCCCACCACCTCGGCCACCACCGTGCGGATGCGTGAAGGCGAACGGCTGATTGCAGACGGCCCCTTTGCAGAAACCAAAGAGCAATTGGGCGGCTACTATCTGGTGAACGCGGCCAACCTGGACGACGCCATCGCCCTTGCCGCGCGCATCCCTGGCGCGAAGTGGGGGTCGATCGAAGTGCGACCCATCATGGAATGGAACTAGCCGCTTGAGGGTAGGGGGCCAATGATGGCAGACGAGTGCTACGCCACCATCTTTCGGCGCGAGACGGGGCAAGTGTTGGCATCACTTATCGGCTGGCTCGGGGATTTCGATCTGGCTGAGGATGCCCTGCATGATGCCATCGTTGTCGCGCTGGAACGTTGGCCCCAGACGGGCATTCCCGCCAACGCGGGTGGCTGGCTCACCACCACCGCCCGTCGTCGCGCACTGGATCGTCTGCGCCGCGAGCAAACGCTAGCCCGTAAATATCAAGAGATGCTCACCCCTGCTGATGCCGCTGTGCCGCTCTATGGCGCGCCTGTGGATGACCAGTTTCCCGATGAGCGGTTGAAGTTACTCTTCACCTGTTGCCACCCCGCGTTGAACTTCGAGGCGCGGGTGGCCTTGACGCTGCATACGCTGGGGGGCCTCACCACCAGCGAGATCGCCCATGCCTTCCTCGCGTCGGTGCCCACGATGGCGCAGCGTCTGACGCGTGCAAAGCACAAGATTCGTGATGCTGGCATTCCCTACCGCGTGCCATCACGCGCTGATCTGCCCGAGCGCATCCCCGCCTTGCTGGCGGTGCTCTACCTGATCTTCAACGCTGGCTACACGGCGGAGGCAGGGGATGACTTGGTGCGGCCCGACCTGTGCGCCGAGGCGATCAGGCTGGCGCGCTGCCTGTGTGGTTTGCTGGCCAACCAGTTCGCGCCCAATGCCGAGGCCATGGGCTTGCTGGCGCTTTGCCTCCTGCAAGACTCCCGCCGGGCCGCCCGCAGCACCCCAGCGGGTGAATTGATTGTGCTGGAGGACCAAGACCGCCGGTTGTGGGACCGGGCGGCCATCATCGAGGGCACGGAGTTGGTGGAGCGGGCATTACTGCTTGGCCCCCCTGGCCCCTATCAGGTGCAGGCCGCCATCGCCGCGTTGCATGCCCAGTCGCCCGCGCCCGCCGTGACGGATTGGTCCCAGATTGCCGCGCTCTATGGCGTGCTGGGGCGGATGTGGCCGTCGCCCGTGGTGGCGCTGAATCATGCTGTCGCCCTTGCCATGGCCGATGGCCCGCTGGTGGGTCTGGCGCTGCTGGATGGCGCTGAATTGGCCATACCGCTGCGCGCGTATCACCTCTATCATGCTGCCCGTGCTGACTTGCTGCGGCAGGTGGGGCGCACCGCAGATGCCCGCGCTGCCTATGCGGCGGCCTTGGCCTGTTGCCAGAATGGCGCCGAACGCACTTTCCTGGCGCAGCGCCTCGCTGAATGCGCGGAGTGACTGGCCGAGGATGCAGTGATGTGGCCTCACCACCGGCCCATTCAAAGACGCTTGGAAGGGGCGGTTCGCTCATCGTTTTTCTTGCACTCCTGATG
>JACDGC010000466.1 GCA_013815535.1 Ktedonobacterales bacterium | reverse complement strand
GTCTGGGGGAGCCATGACCTGATGGATGGCGGCCTGCATGCGGCCAAAGAGCACACCTTGGTGCCATGCGCGCCAGGGGTGGGTCGCTAATTCGTCGGCGACGGTACAGCCAGCCAGCCATTCCAGCACCATCACAGGTCGCCCCTGCCACGCGATGATGCGCTCGATGGCGGGCACAGGCAACCCCGCTGCCCGCGCCGTCGCCATGCAGCGCCGCTCGCGCTCCACCGCCGCCGCATGCCCTGGGGGAAAGACGCGCACGGCAACGGTGCCACCCGCGTGCCGCACCCGCCACGTCGCGGCCCCCGAATCGCCAGAGGTGGCGAACACCTCGCTTACCGACCGAAATTCAAGCGCCGCCAGCAACGCCTGTATGGTATCCTCATCGGGCATGGTCATGCTTCCATCATGATAAAATCGCCTTCAATCTACCACACTGTGGCAGTCGGTTGGCATATGCCGTTGGTCAGGAAGCGAGCGCAGCACAAGGCTACTTTGCACGTTCTTTACAAAGAAATGAATCCTTTTTCCCTTGTTGGGCTTATGATAAGCGTGAACGTAATTCACACTGCGCCACCTGACGGTGCGCTAAGCCCATCGCATGTTTTGCGTAAAGGAAACTCCATCAATGAACACGCTCTTTCGCTCGACCCGCGCGCGGATCGTGGCCGGTGCCATGGCGCTGCTGCTGGGCGGCGGCATCCTGGGCGCGGTGCTGGCGACCGCCATCCCCGCCGCCGCCGCTGGCCACACCGCCAACACGACGCTGAACCCCGGCGCGACCACCCCCGCCACCAACCAATATTGCACGCTCTATGAGCAGACCCTGGCGCAAAAGCTGGGCATCTCGGTCAGTGCGCTGGAAAGCGATAATGTGGCGGCGCTAAAAACCGTCATCGCCCAAATGGTGAAAGACGGCAAACTGACCCAAACCCAAGCCGACGCGATCACCAAGCAACTCGACGCGAATGGCACCAACATCTGTAACCACCTCGGTCAGCTCAAGGGCATGGGTGGCCATGGCAACATCGGTGCCTTTGGCGCGCAACTGAAGCAAGTGCGCACGGATGTGCAGACCGCCGTCGCCAAGCAACTCGGCTACACCGACGCCGCCGCCCTCGAAACCGCGCTTGACAGCAACAATGGTGACATCGTCGCCCTGGCCAAGACGAAGAATATCACCCAGGCCCAGGTGAACACCACCATCAGCGCCACGGTCAAAACCGACCTAGATGCCCTGGTGAAAGCGGGCACACTCACCAGCACGCAAGAGACCCAGGCGCAGACGATGGTGCAGAGCCAGATCGCTGCGGGGCACTATGCCCTCTTCTTTGGCGGTCGTGGCCACCACGGCTTCCACCCATAAGCGCGCCCTACCCACCGACATGGACCATGGCACTTGTTGCCGTGGTCCATATTCTTTGGGGAATATGACGATGGACGCTATTCCCGTTCGTCGGCACGGGCGATGGCTTCAGGAATCGTGTGGGCTGCCGTATCCGCACGCTTGATGAGCGCCAACTGGCCACGGAGGATGCTGATGATGACCGCTTCGCTGGATTTGGCGATGCCGCGCCTGGCCATTTGCTCGGCCAGCGCGAATTCCCCACAGCGGCGATAGAGGTCCGTCAACAACAGTTCTTCGCCCCCCAGACCTTCCATGAAGACTTGCTCATATTCACGGGCCGTCAAGAAGAGGCTGATAGCACGCCGCCGGCTGACGCGCGCTGCCAGGGCACTGGCCTCACCAGACAGCGCCACAGGGATGGCGAGTTCCACAAGCGCCACGCTCTTACTGGCGGCGTCGTCACACACCCACGCGGCGCTCAGCGCGGCCCAGCCTGCGCGGTGATAGTCGCGCGTCACCTCGCAGATCAGCGCCCAACACAGATACGTATTGGCTAATTCAGGGAAAGCGTCCTGGTGCAATTGTGCGCGATAGCCATCCGTGGCGACCACATCACGCGCTTCGGCTGGCGCTTCCGTCAAATCTGGCGCGCAATAGCCACAGGTGGGGCAACGGGCGATGACAAACCCCAGGGTATCGCGCTCCATCGGTGCTGGCCGCGTATCCAGATCAGGTGGCCCCATAGTATTGGTGGAGCGCAGATAGGACTGTTCGCTCAGCGTCTGGCACACAGCACAGGTGACATTGCGCGAACCAAAGGTCGTCATGGTGCCCCTCCTGGGAACCTAACTCTGTGGGCGACTCTGCACCAGCAGATTCCATGACCCTTGCTGGGCGGTTTCGTCGCGTTGGTTTTTCACCACCACGCGCACCGTCACGGCCCCCGCTCCCAAACGTGGATAGGGCTTCATCTCCGTCACCTCGACCTCAGCATGGATCGCGTCACCGATGAAAACCGGCTTGCTGAAGGTCCAGCCGACAATCTCGCGGAAAGCAATGATGGTTTGTGCCATGATGCCGCTCTGCACCACCAAGCCAGAGATGAAGCTGAGTGACAGCAGCCCATGCGCGATGCGCTGCCCATAGGGCGTTGCCGCCGCGAAGGCGGCATCCACATGAATCTCGTTGTGGTCGCCCGTGAGCTCAGCGAAGGCCATGATATCGGCCTCGGTCACCGTCCGGCTGGCGGTGCCAAAATGCTCGCCCACGGTGAATTCCTCGAAATAGCGCCCACGTGGTCGCGGTGTCGTCATGTCTGTCCCTCCTCTGGTGGATATGTAGTCGGAGACGTACACAATTTAGCGTGTATAGAGGGTATTCTCATCGATGTAGCCATGCGTCAGATCGCAGCCCCAGGCAGTCGCGGCGGCCTCACCTGCCCCCAGATCGACGGTGATGATCACTTCATCGCCGGTCATTTGCGCGACCGCGTGTTCACGCGCGAACTCGACGGCCAGCCCATCCTGCACCAGCGGCACCTGCCCCAGCGTGATGGCGACGCGCTCGTGGGCGAAATCCGCTCCGCTGGCGCCCAACGCCGCCAGGATGCGCCCCCAGTTCGGATCTTGCCCCGCCAGCGCGCATTGCCACAACGGCGACAGCGTCACCGAGCGCGCCGCCTTGCGGGCATCCGCGTCGGTGGCGGCGTGCAGCACCCGCACCTCCATCAGCTTGGTCATGCCCTCGCCATCGCGGGCGATCTCACGCGCCAGATAGCGCGTCACGTGGCGCAAAGCCGCTTCGAAGGCTGCCGCGCCAGGGGTAGTGCCCGCGAGGGGGGCATTGGCGGCCAGGCCACTCGCCATCACCAACACGGTATCGTTGGTGGACATGTCGCCATCGACACAAATCATGTTGAACGAATCATTCACCGCCGCGCGCAAGATGCTTTGCAGCCAGCGTTGCTCGACCGCCGCATCGGTGGTGATGTAGCAGAGCATCGTCGCCATGTTGGGATAGATCATCCCCGCGCCCTTGGTCGTGCCCGCCAGCCGCACCGTGGTGCCATCCACCATGAACTCCACCGCGATCTTCTTGGCGCGCGTGTCGGTGGTGAGGATGGCATCAGAGAGCGCGTCGCCGCCATCCGCCGCGACTTCCACCTGGGCGATGCCCGCCGCGACTTTGTCCATCGGCAGCCGCCGCCCGATGATACCCGTGGAACTGACCTGCACCAACTCGGGCGCGATGCCAAAGCGCTCCCCCACCCGCTGCGCCATCATGCGCGCATCCGCCAGCCCTGGCTCGCCCGTGGAGCAGTTCGCGTTGCCGGAATTGACGACGACCGCCTGGGCGCGGAAGCCCGCCGTGGCCAAATTCTCTTTGCACACCAACACCGGGGCAGCAGGGGTGCGGCTGGTGGTGAAGGTCGCCGCCGCCACGCAGGGCACATCCGCCAGCAACACCGCCAGATCCTTGATCGTCGCATCGCTCTTGATGCCCGCCGCCGTCGAGCCTGCCCGGAAGCCACGCGGTGCCGTCACGCTGCCCGGCACCTGGCGCAGTTCATCCACCATATCTTCACCTCGTTACCGCTGTTCTCAGTGAGGCAGGGGGCGCGTTCGCACCGCCCTGCCGCGCCTCGATATCGTATCACATGGCCCAGGTTCAGGGGCGCGTGCCGCCACGCGCCAACAA
>JACDGC010000465.1 GCA_013815535.1 Ktedonobacterales bacterium | reverse complement strand
GGGGGCAGGTCTGGTTATATGTCGAGGGCGAACCCACCGCCAGCATCGCCGCCCAGGTGCCGCCGGGGAGCGCGCCCTATTACACGGTCTTCCACGAAGTGGTGTTGCAGCCTGGCGAACAATATACGATTCCGCCGAATACGCGGCACTGGTTCCAGGCTGGCGACGCTGGCGCGGTCGTCTCGGAGTTTTCCAGCCCCAGCCACGATGCCTCGGATATTTTTACGGACCCGCGAATCGTTCGTGTGCCATCCACAGACGAGCAGCCCTAGGGGCGCAGCAGTGTGGCTGATGGCTGGCAGCGCGGGATGAGGAAAGGAACGATCCCAGATGATCGAGCAGTTGCAAGGGCAGATGGGGGAACGGTGTAGCGTCAACCCCTACATCTTGGCGGCGCATGGGCGTGATGAAAACGCGACCCCTGGTCAATTGCCGCTGGCCGTGGTCTTTGCCGAAACAGTCGCGGATGTGCAGGCGACCCTCGCGTGGGCCAGGGCAGCCCAAACCCCGGTCATTGCGTTTGGCGCGGGCACCAGCTTCGAGGGGCATATCGTGCCGCAAGCGCCTGCGATCAGCCTGGACCTCAGCCGCATGAATCATGTGTTGCGCATCACCCCAGAAGACTTCACCGTGACTGTGGAGCCAGGAGTGACACGCCACCAACTGAACGCGGCCCTGCGCCATGTGGGGTTGTTCTTTCCAGTTGACCCAGGCGCGGATGCGACGCTGGGGGGCATGGCCGCCACCAACGCGAGCGGCACCACCACGGTGCGCTATGGCGGCATGCACCAAAATGTCTTGGCGCTGGAGGCCGTGCTTGCCAATGGCGACCTCGTGCAGCTTGGTCGCGCGGTGCGCAAATCGAGCAGCGGATACGATCTGCGCGATCTCTTCATTGGTTCGGGGGGGACGCTGGGCATCATCACGCAACTCACGCTGCGGCTGCACCCGATCCCCGATGTCACCCACACCGTGCGCGCGGTGTTTCCCACGGTGGCCGCCGCCGCTGAAGCGGCCTACCAGGTGATGGCTCAGGCATTGCCCGTGGCCCGCCTGGAACTTTTGGACGACCGCAGCATCGCTACCCTGAATCGCGGATTGGGGCGCAATGACCCCGAGCAGCCCACCTTGCTCATGGAGTTTCACTCTTCGACGCCCGCCGCGCTGGCGGCTGAAGTCACCCTGATGGCCGACATCGTGAACGGCTGTGGCGCGGTGCAGGTGGCACAAGCGCAGACCAAAGACGAACAAGCGCGCCTGTGGGAAATTCGCCATAAAGCCTATTGGACGTTCGTGAGCCAATATCCGGGCTGTCGCTATACCATCACCGATGTGGCGGTGCCCCTGGCCCAACTGGTGGACGCGGTGCAGTTCGCCCACGATCTGTTGGATGAATTGGGGCTGAAAGGCTGCCTGCTTGGCCATGTGGGGGATGGCAACTTTCACACCTTCCTGGCGACTTCTCCGGCTGAAGCCGAACAGGCTCATGTCTATGCGACGCGGCTGGTCACCTATGCTCTCGGCGTGGGCGGAACCGCCAGCGGTGAACACGGGATCGGCGTCGTCAAGCGCCCTTTCCTCGCAGCGGAGCATGGGCTGAGCCTGACCTGGATGCGCCAGATCAAAGATCTGTTCGATCCGCAGCATCTATTGAATCCGGGCAAAGACGTGTGACGCAACGAGCCGCCACACCCATGCATTGTGGCATCGGGTTCAGCGGCTGAGCGCATTTTTCCTTGCATGGTGATCAAAGGTTATGAAAAAGCCTCAGTGACTAAGGAGTCGTCGACTGAGGCGAGAGCTTGGTTGGCAGGTGTTGGCGAAACCCTCCCAACACCTCTACTGTGCCCGCAGCGCATCAATTACTGCTCTCAAGTTCAGCCTAATCCTCACATTTCCCTCACGGAAGATAACCACCTCGTGTCAAGATGCAGGTAGATGCTATGGTGGTCAAATGCATCGCCGTGGTGAACTATATAACGCGGAGAGTGAACGGGCAAGCGCGTGGCCTTGTCAGGGGGCCTTCCACACCCGATCGATGCTGTCTTGCAAATCACGTCCGATGGCGGCAATCAAAGGATCGCGCTCTTTGAAGACGGAAAAATGATCGCCAGGGAGCATGTGCAGGCGAAAATTACCAGTCGTTTGCTGTTGCCACGCCTCCATATCCGCCGCGCTGACGCCTTCGTCTTGCAGCCCGCCAAAGGCGGAAATGGGGCATGCCAGGGGTGGCTCGGGCGTATAACGATAGGTTTCGGCGACGGCGAAATCTGCGCGCAACAATGGCAGGAGGATCTCCATCAGGTTGGCGTTGTCTAGCACTTCATCGGGCATGCCATTCAGCCGTCGTAACTCGCGCATGAGTTCGGCATCGGGGAGGTCATGCGCGACGGGCATGCGATAAGCAATTTGCGGTGCACGGTGCGCCGACACCATCAGCCGCACCGGCAGTGGCCCGTGTTGGTGGCGCAGGTAGCGAGTCAATTCATAGCCCATAATGCCGCCCAGGCTATGGCCGAAAAAAGCGAATGGTTTGGTGAGATAGGGTCTGATTGCCATGCCCAGCGCATCGACCAGCGGTGCGAGTTGGGTAAAGCGTGGCTCACGATAGCGGTTCTCACGACCTGGCAGTTGAATCGGGCAGATTTCGATGCTGGCGGGTAAGACGTCCTGCCACCCGCGAAAGATGGATGCACCCCCACCGGCATAAGGCAAGCAAAAAAGCCGTAAGCGTGCCATGGGTTGCGGTTTGAGAAAAGTCACCCACGTGTTGGTTGGGGGTTGAATCGTCATCAGCGCTTTTCCTAGAAGATTATTGGGGGTGGCAACGTGCCTTGTTGGCATTGCACCAAACCGGGCGTCGTCCATCTGACGGGCTATCATCGTGCCTATGATGCACGCGAGCGCGCTCTGCGCGGAAATCAGGCGTAGTGAGCATATCCGATGAACGCGGTTGATGCAAGAGTGTTTGGGTGGTGGTCGACCATGCCGCCCGTCAAAGGGGTTCATGACCGTATGGTATATTCAAAGTCCCATTCATCGGGACACGACCCAGCAGCACCTCGACGATTGATTGGAAGCAAGCGTTGAATCACTGAACGGAGAGTCGGTTTGAAAAACCAACGCAGTTGGCATCGGCTGCCATACAGTCTCATGGCCGTTTTGGCGGTGATGAGCGTTGTGGCTTGTGGCACCAAAGGAACATCCAGATTGCAGCCTTCTCCTTCACCGACACCCATCGCGATATCTGCGGGGAATGCCCGCATTGCGCCCTACCTCAATGAACTTGACGCCAAAGGCATGGTGACTGGTTCGATCTTGGTCGCCCAAGGCGGCAACATCATCTTGAGCCATGGCTATGGCTGGGCTGATGCTGATTCGCACGTGCTCAACACAGCGCACACGCGCTTTCGCATCGGGTCCGTCAGCAAGCAATTCACCGCGATCGCCATCTTGATGCTGCAAGATCAGGGTAAGTTGAAGGTCTCTGATCCGCTGTGCCATTACGTCGATGCTTGTCCGGCGGCCTGGCAGCCCGTGACCATTCAGGATTTGCTCATCCACACATCGGGCATCCCCGACTATATCGCGTTCAACGATTTCCCCGATCTGATCGGCCAGCCCGCGACGGTGCAAGCGCTGATCGACCGCTTCAAGAATATGCGCCTTGATTTCAAGCCCGGCCAGCGTTGGAGCTATAGTAATTCGGGGTACGTCCTCCTAGGGGCGATCATCGAGCGCCTTTCGGGTATGTCCTATGCCAGCTTCCTCCAGAAGATGATCTTCACGCCATTGGGTATGGCCGATTCAGGGTATGATAGCAACTTGCCCACGCTCCCTGAGCATGCCACAGGCTATCTCAGCGTGGGGGTCAAGCCCGTCTATCTGGATATGTCAGAGTTTTACGCAGCGGGCGCGCTCTACTCAACCGTCGAAGACTTGTTTCGTTGGGACCAAGCCATCAAGCACGATCATCTGGTCGCCGCCGCCGATTTGCAAGAGATGTTCACGCCACATATCCCCTGCCCCTCTGGCGGCTGCGCCCTGCCAACGGA
>JACDGC010000464.1 GCA_013815535.1 Ktedonobacterales bacterium | reverse complement strand
CGCATAGGCGGTGACTATCGGTGCCGCTGCGGCAGCCCCAAGAATGACTCTCGGCCCGGTTTGGGAGCGGCTGGTTTTTCCCCCAGATGAACGCCCCCAAACTGGTGCATTTGCAGCGCGATCCGTGTTATGATGAGGGTACATCGTAGCATGTTGCAAGCGGCTTTCACGATTGGCTATTGTTTGGCTCACAGTCGAGAGGAGCAACTAAGCCTATGAAAGTCTTTTCATCAGATCGCATCCGCAACGTCGCGTTGATCGCGCACGGTGGTTCCGGCAAGACCTCTCTCGCCGATGCCGCTCTCTTCAATTCCGGGGCCGTGACGCGCATCGGGCGGGTAGACGACGGTTCCTCGGTGATCGACACCGACCCGGATGAAGTGAAGCGGCACATGTCCATCTCACTCAAAGTCGTTCCGCTGGAATGGCAAGACACCAAAATCAACATCATCGACACCCCTGGCTTCGCGGATTTCGTCGCCGAGGTGCAGTCCGGGCTGCGCGTGGCGGATGGTGCCGTGCTGTTGGTGACGGCGGAAAAAGGCGTGGAGGTGGGCACCGAGGGGATGTGGCGTTTCGCGGAGGAACGGCATCTGCCGCGCATCGTCTTCGTCACCAAGCTGGACCGCGAAAACACGAGTTTTGACCGCGCGGTGACATCGCTGCGCGAACACTTTGGCAAGCGTGTCGCGCCCTTGCACGTTCCCATCGGTTCCGAAGCGAACTTCCAGGGCATCGTGGATATCTGCGCGAACCAGGCGTATAGCTTCGAGAATGGCAAAGCGGTGCCCATCGCCATCCCCGCTGATCTTGCCGACACCATCGCCACTTATCGCGAGCAATTGACCGAGGCCGCTGTCGAAACCGATGACGAACTGATGTTGCGCTACCTGGATGGCGAAACCATCGATCCGGGGGAGCTATGCATCGCGGTGCGCACGGCGGTGGCGCAGGGCTTGGTCGTGCCCGTGCTGGCGGGTTCGATCAGCAAGAACATCGGGGTGACGACGCTGTTGGATGCCATCGTCACCTACTTTCCGGCGGCCAGCCAGACGCCTGCCGTCGAGCCGGGGCTGAACGGCCATCTGGCCGCGCTGGTCTTCAAAACGACGGTCGATCCGCAGCGCGGGCAGATCACCACCTTCCGTGTGTATAATGGCACCCTCAAGAGTGATGCCCACGCCTGGAACGCGCGGACGGGCACGGATGAACGCATCGGCCAGTTGTTGCTGGTGCGCGGCAAGCAGCAAGAGGTCGTGCCAGAGGTGCCAGCAGGTGACATCGCCAGCACGGTGAAGCTCACCAACACCCACACGGGCGACACGCTCAGCAGCAAGGACCATCCGCTGCAAATGGAGGGGGTGCACTTCCCGCTGCCTGCCTTCACCACGGCTATCGCGGCGAAGGGGAAGGGCGACCTGGATAAACTGAGCATCGCGCTCACCCGCGTCGTGGAGGAAGACCCGTCCATCCATGTCGCGCGCGATGCCGAGACGGCGGAAACGTTGATCTCGGGTGTCGGTGAGGAACACGTCACCATCACCCTGGAGCGCATGCAACGCAAATTTGGGGTGGAGGTCGAGAAGCACGAATTGCACGTGCCCTATCGCGAGACGATCCGCAAGCCCGCCAAAGCCAATGGGCGGTTCAAGCGGCAATCTGGCGGCCATGGCCAGTTTGGCGATGTGACGTTGGAGCTGGAACCGCTGGGCATGGGCGGTGAAGAGTTCGTCTTCGAGAATAAGATCGTCGGTGGCGTGGTGCCCCGTGAATACGTGCCTGGCGTCGAAAAGGGTGTGCGCGAGGCATTGAAGAAAGGCTTCATCGCGGGCTACCCGATGCTTTATGTCAAAGTGGCTCTGACGGATGGCAAATACCATCCTGTCGATTCTTCGTCGCAAGCCTTCGAGGTGGCGGCATCCTATGGCATGCAAGAGGCCGTGCCCAACGCTGGCCCGGTCTTGCTGGAGCCGGTGATGCATGTGGAGATCACCATCCCCGAGACGTATATGGGCGATGTCAGCAGCGACCTCAGCACGCGCCGTGGCCGCATTGCGGGCATCGAAACGCTGGATGGTGGCTATCAGCGCATCAGCGCCAGCGCGCCGATGGCCGAGATGCTGCACTACGCGACGGCGCTGCGCTCCATCACGCAGGGGCGCGGCACCTTTGCCATGACGCCGGACCACTATGAAGAGGTGCCCGCAGCCATCCAGCAAGGGATCGTCGAAGCAGTGAAGGAGGCGCAGGCCGCGTTTGCTGTCTCGCGGCACTAGCGGTCATGTTTGGCTCCCAATCATGCACGTGGTTGGGGGCCATGTACTCATCGTGGCAACCGCACCCAAAAAGTGGTGCCGTGCCGCTGGCTGCTGCGCACCCAGATGGTGCCGCCGTGGCTCTGCACCAGCTCCTGCGCGATGGCCAAACCCAAGCCCGCGCCGTGGGGCGCGTCGCTGGGCGGTTGCGGCCCGCGCGCGAACGGCTGAAAGATCAGCCGTTGGTCGGCACGGGGGATGACCGTGCCACGATTGTGGACGAAGAAATCCACCGCGCCGTCCGATGCGGGTTGCGCACCGAGGGTGATCTCGCTGCCGACTGGGGCGAACTGGATGGCGTTGCCGAGCAGATTCAGCAACACCTGGCGCATCCGCACGTGGTCGACCTTGACGGTGGGCAGCGTATCGGGAGCGCGCAGGGTCATCCGTTGCGATTTCGCGCTGGCCAGGGGCGCGAGTTGATCGCGGGCTTCGGCGAGCAAGGCGCGTGGCGCGATGGGCGCGCGTTCGATGGGCAGATGACCAGCGCGCGCGGTGGCGATTTCAAGCAGTTCGTTGATGACCTGGAGCAAGTGATCCCCGGCAGCTAAGATCTGCGTGACGTAGCCGCGTTGCTGGGGATCGAGCGGCTTGGATGACTCGGGATTGATCAACATTTGCGCGAAGCCGAGCATCGCGGTGAGGGGGATGCGTAGCTCGTGCGCCATCTGCCAGACGATTTGGTGCTTGTCCGTGCTGCTTTGGCGTGCTGGAGGCGGCTGGGTTGGTGGTGACGACTGGCGCTGGCTCGTATGGTGATCGTCGGGGTAAGCGACGGGAGCGGTTGTTGATGTGGCGGTGTGCGGCAATTTTGCCATAGGTCCCTGACTTCCCTATCCTCTTGTTGGCTGCTCGTGGGTACGATAGGCCATACCTTGAGCATACGCCGGACAAAAGGGAGCGGGCAGCATGGGGGTAACACGATCAGCCACCCGCATCTGCACCACCCCAACACGTGATTGATCCCCCTAAAGAAGGATACTCGTGGGCGGTGAAATCGGATGAATGGTTGCTAGCTGAAGTATTGGGGCGCTTAGCGGTGCCAGCGCAACACCAGACCCCGGTCGCCAACGACCCAGGCTTCGTCATCCGAAAGCCAGGCAATGGAGCGCAGATTGGACCCCGTGGGTTGCTCGGCGGGCACGGACCACGCGTCGCCGTTGAACCACGCCAGCGCGCCATTTTCGCCGACGGCCCAGGCTTCGCCACGACGATTGAACGCGACAGCGCGCAAGGTGGGGGTTTGCAGCGCCGGATAGACTTGCCAGCCGGTGTTGTCGAGGTGGACGACCAGTCCATTTTGCCCCACTGCCCAGGCGCCGCCACGTGTGTCGTGATCCACGCCCCAGAGGTCGCCAAAGCCCGAGGAGGCGGTGCGGGCCTTCCAGCCGCCCTGGGTCAGGCGCAGCAAGAGGGAGTCGTTGCCGACGGCCCAGCCGTCCCCCACATCATCGATGGTGATGGCGCGCATCTGGCCGCGCCGGACAGCGAGGGGGTCCAACAGCATGTCGCGCAGGTCGATCAGCGCGCCCGATGCCCCGGCGATCCAACCCGAGATGGGGGAGTCAAGCGCGATGGCGATGAAGGTGTCGTCGCCGTTGCCGGGCAACACGGACCAGCGCCCCCCCGTGAAGTGAGCCACGGTGCCAAAGTCGCCGACGGCCCACACATGACCGGTGGCGATGGCGGCGGCGTGCAGCGTGTAGGCGGTGACAGTGGGGAGGGCCACCCACCCCTCGCC
>JACDGC010000463.1 GCA_013815535.1 Ktedonobacterales bacterium | reverse complement strand
GGCCGCGCCAGTGCCAAAGGCCAGCAGCTTTGTGCGCACCAGATTCACGCCCGATGCCGCCGCTGCCGTCTCATCTTCGCGGATGGCCACCCAGGCGCGTCCCAGGCTGCTCTCGCGCAGCGCTGTCACCACCACCACGACCATCAGCGCAACGAACACCACCAGATAGTAGAGCGGCGTATGATCCAGCGAATAGCTGCCAAAGTCATATGTCCCAATGGGTGTAATGACTGGTGGGATGGGGGACGCCGTTATACCATTGACCCCACCAAAAAACGGGACGTTTTGGAAGAAGATGCGCACAATCTCGCCGAAACCCAGTGTGACGATGGCGAGATAGTCGCCGCGCAACCGCAGCGTTGGCGCCCCCAGCAGCACCCCCATCGTCCCGGCGATCAGCGCCCCCAGCGGCAACAACACCAAGAAAGGGAGCGGCGAGACGATATGCAGCGTTTTGTCGGCCCCATACAATGTTCCACTGGAAAGTGAGGCAAAGATATATGCGCCCATGGCATAGAACGCCACATAGCCCAAGTCGAGCAGGCCCGCATAGCCCACCACGATGTTTAGCCCCAGCGCCAGAATGACGTACACGCCAATCTCGGCGCCCGCCAGGATCTGTGATTGATCGCCCGTGATCTGCGGAAAGAACACCACCAGCGCCAAGAAAATGAGGCCGATGCGCCAGCCGGTAAAGTACCATGAAACCGGGTGGCCCAGCACCTTGGCGGTGTCTGCCCACGTTCGCAGGTCGCCCAGGCGGTCGCGCAGCCCTTGCGTGGTGGCGCGAACTGGATTTGCCATGGAATTTCCTCCCTCT
This sequence comes from Ktedonobacterales bacterium, assembly GCA_013815535.1. Classification (GTDB taxonomy): domain Bacteria; phylum Chloroflexota; class Ktedonobacteria; order Ktedonobacterales; family JACDGC01; genus JACDGC01. Next base: position 3,248 of record JACDGC010000463.1, on the reverse strand, counting down.
TACACCTTATCGGGCACTTGCTGGCCCAGCAGGCCAGAGGGCCGGAAGACGAGAATCATAATCAGAATGCCGAAAACAAATGCATCGCTCCAGGCCAAGCCGTTTGGCACATATTGCGTCACGAGCGCCTCGATCAAGCCGATCAAGAAGCCGCCCAGCATCGCGCCAGTCGGATTGCCGATGCCGCCCAGCACCGCCGCAGTGAAAGCCGTTAGGCCGACCGGCAGACCGATATCGACCCGGACGAAGTTGAACTTCATGCTATAGATCACGCCTGCGGCCCCCGCCAGCGCCCCGCCGATGAGGAAGGTCGTAGCGATGGTGCGGTTGATGTTGACGCCCATCAGTTGGGCCGCTTCGGGGTCTTGCGCTGTCGCGCGCATCGCGCGCCCCAGTTTGGTGGTGTTGATGAAGCGGTTCAAGCCAATCATCAGCCCAACTGCCAGAACGACGATAAAGATGTCCAGCGTTTCGAGCGTAAAACTTCCAATTTGGATGCCCGTCGTTGGAAAGAAGGCCGGATATGCCGTCCCTGCCGCGCCTCGCCAGAGTTGGGCGAGGTTTTGCAACACGAATGACACCCCGATGGCCGAGATCAACGGCAACAGGCGCGGTGCCTTGCGGAGAGGGCGGTACGCGAAGCGCTCAATGGTGACGTTGATGGCCGCTGAGGTCAGCGCCCCGATCACCAACAGCAACACCAGCACCCCCACCAGAGGGATGATTGACAGCGGTGATGTCAGTTTATCCAGCCCCATGCTTTGCGCCACCGCCAGCGTGACGATGGTGCTCCACATGAAGACATCGCCGTGGGCAAAGTTAATGAGTTCGATGATGCCATACACCAGCGTATATCCCAGGCTGATGAGCGCATAGATCGCCCCAATGACGATACCGTTCTCGACCTGCTGAAAGAAGAGGGATGTGTTGAAGCCAGATGCCAGCACAAGGTGCATAGAACGAGACTCCTTGAGCGGAGGATACAGCAGCGGCACATCAACATGCCGGGCGACGAGCCATGCTTATTAGTAGAAGCATAACTCATGCGTCAAGAGTCGATGCGCCGCTGCCTGGGGGCATGCCCGCAAAGGAGCTAGCCGTTCACCTGATTGATGAAGTTCCAGTTGCCCGTCGCGTCAGTGCCATAGACACTGAAGACGCGCTGACCGGCGTTGTCGCCGTTCTGGTCGAAACTGATGGTGCCCGTCACACCCGTGTATGAGACGTGCTGCACGGCATCACAGACGCTCGCGCGCGAGATGGACTTACCCGAGGAGATCAGGCTCTTGATGGCCTGAATCTCGATCTTGGCGGCGTCATACGCTTGCGCGCTGTACGCGACCAAGTTCTTGTCGGGGAAGGCTGCCTTGTAGGCCGCCGAGAAATCCGCCGCCGCGCCGGAGGTCAGTTTGCTGGTGTCGGGGGCCGCGACCGAACCAAACGTGTTGGCCGAGGCCGCCGTGCCAGACGCTTTGACGAACGCCGAGTCCTGCGCGATGCCGTCGCCACCGACCATCGGAATCGACGCACCCAGCAGGCCCTTCAGCGTGCCGCCGCCACCAGAGGTGACGCCACCATAAAAGACGAAGTCAGGCTTGGCGGCCTTGATCTTGTCAGCGAGGGTTGATGTCGGGGGCTTCGCCGTAGCGATGGAGTCGCTGCCGACCACTTGGCCACCCTTCTTTTGGAACTCCAGCGTGAAGTTCTTGGCCAGACCCACACCGTAGGTTTCGGTGTCATCGATGACATAGGCCTTGGTGAAGCCGAGGCCACTGGGCTTGGCGGCGGTGGAGAAGTCCGCCAGGATGGTGCCCTGCACCACGTCGTTACCGGGGATGCGGAAGTAGCAGTTTGGCTTGCCAGCGGGATGCAACTGGCTGAAAACGATGCCGTTATCAGTCGCATATTGCTCCAGCGTCAAACCAGGGTTCGTGTTGGTCGGGCTGATGAGCGTGAGGCCATTGTTATTGCTGATCGGAATCTCGCTCTTCGCCACATTACTATTGAAAGGACCCACCACTGCGACGACTTCGGACTGACCCAGTAGCGCCGTGATGTTTGACGCGCCCGTCGCGGGGTCGTGTGCACCGGTCGTGGTGCTGACATCGTCTTTCGAGGAATAAGTCAGCGTGTAGCCGTTGCCCAGATCTTTATTCTGGTCGGCGGCGAGTTTCACACCCAACTGAGTGGGCAAACCCACGCCCGCGTCTGTGCCCGAGATGGGCAGGTCTGAGCCGATGCCGATGGTTTTGCTGCCACCAGCGCCGCTGCTACCGCAGGCCGCCAAGGCCAGCGTGGTCGCCACCAAGGCGACTCCGGCACCCTGGGTGGCCATGCGCGTGAAACGTCCGAGATGCATGCTGTTGCGCTCCTCTGCATAGTTGAGGTAAGCTTGCGCCAGGGCGTTCCTGGCAAATCGGTCCTTTTGACATAACGCAAGGACTTATAAGTATATACGACCCAAGGTGGGAAAATATCACATGCTATGGATGAGTTTCGCACATTACCATAAAATGGCTCCCCCCTAGCAAGCCAGGGAGGAGCCATTTACGTTGCCGCGCTGATTTACCTGTGACACGTTCTTGGCTTGCCACCTGCATTCGCAGCACTGGCAGAGCCAAGAGCACGTCTGGCTGTTTCATCCATGGTGAACGAAACACCCATTAGTACCGCCTGGGACGCCACCGTCCGTCACTCGGCGGGCACGCTATCCCGCGTGGCAGTTGGTTGGTCGGCTTGACGCATCGCTTCTTCGAGGCCACCAAATTGGCGGTCCAGCAGGTCCAGCGTGAAACGGCTGGCGCTGCGCTGGCCTGGTGGCAAATATTCAGGGTGTGCCAAGAAGAAACTGACCACGACATTTTCCATATCGTGTCGGCTGGCCATGAAGCGTTCGTACCACTGATCCGTCTCGCGTGTGCTATCCATTTGCCGTAAGCCCCCCTGTGCTACGCGATTATAGGCCGCGCCGCCATCGTGGCCGTCGCCGCGTTCGATCCCCATCGCACGCGCCACATTTCGCACGTCCCCGTTCGTCACCGAATAGGGGGTCATCGCTTGAGCGGATGGCACGATGTGGCCCAACGTAATTGGCTCGTCATCAAAGCGAAAGAGATTGGGATTCGTGTCGCCGTCGCCTTGTGCCACGAAGCTGGCCAAGGCCGCCCCCGGCAACACGGCGGTCGCGCCCTCTAGCCCGACTTCTGCCGCTTCGGTGGCATTGGTAGCGACTGCAACTGGCGCAGTGG
>JACDGC010000462.1 GCA_013815535.1 Ktedonobacterales bacterium | reverse complement strand
GTGTTCGCCTTGCCCACTCGTGCCTCTTGGTTGGCTGGCATTCGGCGCGTATTTGTGTTATTTCTATGGCTGACACTCCAATTGATTCAATCTAAGGTATGAGGCACCCCGTGATGCGACGCGCAACGATCACTCATTTGAGCATGCTAACCTTATTGCTGATCTTGGGGGGCTGCACCCTGCGCGGCACCTCGGCACCTGTGCTGTCGCCGACGCCCACCGTTGGGGGCTGTCTGCATGCCTCCCCGCCCGCGCCGAATGTGCGTGTCAGCCACGATGCCTTTTTAGCGCATAGCGAACCAATGGTGGCGGTGAATCCGCGTAATCCGCTTAATCTGGTGGGTGGCTCGAAGTTTTTCACCGACCCTCAACACTATCGCTTCCAAATTGGCACCTATGCCTCGCATGATGGCGGCTGCACTTGGCGCGATGGCGGCGTTTTGCCAGGTTTTGCCCCCAGCGCGACCACCTCTGATGTCAGCTTTGCGTTTGACGCCCACAATGCCGCCTATGTGGCCGTGCTCAACACTGATCTTGGCGCGCAAAGCGGCATCTCGGTGGCGAAGTCGATGGATGGCGGCGACACATTCGGCCTGCCAGTCACGGTTTTCGAGGATACCAAGGGGCGCGTTTTCAGCGATAAACCTTGGTTGGGCATCGACACGACGGGTGGGCCGCATGATGGTGCCATCTATGTCGTGTGGTCGTATGATCCCGAGCAACCGCCCTGTGCCACAGCGGGCGGCCCCGCCTGCGATCAGGAATTGGCCTTCGCGCGCTCAACGGATGGCGGCCAAACCTTCAGTCCGGTGCAACTCATCGAGGGAAGTGCTCCTTTTTGCACCTATCCCCTGCCAGGGCGCTCCAAGGATTCGCGCAAGTGTGATGGGGCGCTCGGCGCGACCCCCGCGATCTTGCCAGATGGCACCATCGCCGTGGCCTATGCGTACCTGGGCGAGCAAAAGCCGACGCGTTTGTTGGTGGTGACGTCGCACGATGGTGGCACGACCTGGGGGCCGCCTGTGCTCGTCGCCACCGCCAATGATTCCCCAGTGGTCTTCCCTCCAGCGAACTTTCGCAACACCACCCTGCCCGCTTTTGCCGCCGACCCTACCACTGGGCAACTCTATATCGCTTGGACCGAGGAGCAACAGCAAGACGCGAATATCGTGCTGGCGACCTCCATGGATGGTGGCAAGACATGGTCTGCGCCAGTGCGCGTGAATGATGATCCCGCTGGTCGGGGGGCCATTCACATTCAGCCCCAGCTTGCCGTGGCGCCGAATGGTGTGGTGAGTGTCGCTTTTTTCGACGCGCGCCTGTCGCTCACACCGCACCTGCTGGATGTCTTTGTGGCGCAATCAATCGACCATGGCCGCAGCTTCTTGCCGAATCTCCGCGTCACCACCCAAACCTGGGATACGAACATTGATGAACCCAAGGATCAACAAGGTGGCAATGGCTTCATCGGTGACTATCAAGGATTGGCGGCCACGAATGACTTCGTTTACCCGTTCTGGAACGACACCCGCACGGGCGCACAAGAAATCTTCACCGCCGCCGTCCCCAGCGCGCACCCGTGACGACACGCGGCAGCCCAGCAAAGGAGTTTCGCATGACCACGCGCATGTTACCCGAGCCCGTCATCCGCATGTCGCAGTTTTACCGAGCACGGGCAGATGGCACGCAGTTTCGCGGATCATGTGGACAGACAGCCTTGGCGGTGGCCATGGCAGCGGCTCGTGGCACGCCGACGGACTATGAGGGCGTGGGCGAACTGATGATCGTGCTCACGCGGGCGATGGTCGCCAATGGCACCGCCGCGCCCAATGGGGCCTCGCGCTTGAGCGCGCTGGCGCAGGCCGCGCGCGACGCTGGCTGCCCCGTTGCCCTGGAGTTGCCCTATCAAGCTCCCCAGATGGCGGGGTGGCGCGCCATCTTGCGCGAACACGCGGGGCAGCAACCCATCGTGCTGCAAGTGGCGCAGGGTGAGGCGCTGGCTGATGCCGAGACGGGCGGGCGCGACGATGTGGGGTTGCGCTATCATGCCATCGCCGTGCTCGGCCTCAGCGAGGCGGGGTACATCTGCGCGGATAGCGACAACTCCGAGGTCACGCGCCGCTTCCAGATCTACCCCGAAGCGACGCTGGCGGCGGCGCAACCCTGTGGTCTGTTGATGTTGGCGCTGACACGCGCTAAAAACAGCGGAACAAAGTGTTGAAAAGACCATGGGAAAAATCAAAAATGTTGACAAGATGGATAATCCTTGGTATGCTTGAATTTGTGGTAAGCAAGTGAACTTTGTGTATTTTTAAGGAGCAGCACAGTGGCAGTACTAACGCGTCTTTGTCTCATCGTCTGGTATTGATTACAGTGAGTGTGGCTATGAGCATCCTTGCTCTATTCATGCAACCAACATTGTCATTACATGCTGATAAAGTGATTTCCCTTGCCGATCCTTACAGGTGCGTAATTTTTGGATCTAGTTCTCCATAACAATTACGTTGGTTCGACTGAACAAGTGGATATCGTTCAAAACGCTTCCAACCACTTAATTTGGTACATTAGTATTCATGGTTCAGGTCATAATTATGTTGGGTTACAATCTGTTTCGCATACTTCTGCACGAAGCGCTGACGAGCCTGGCAGACAGAGGCAGGCACCTATAAATCAAACATGAGACGAAGAAGAGGAACAACATGCGTAACAAATTACTAGCCATCATCTTCAGTTCAGTGCTCGTCATCACCGTTATCGTAGGCAAGGCTGCGCCTCTACCTGCGACCCCGACGCCTGACCCTTATGGTTGCAATGCTACCCCCCAAACACTAGTGGACGGCGCACCAGCGATTAAGCCACAAAACAATAATGCTATCGCCTTTAGTGAACAAGATGTAAGGAATTATTATCAGTCGCTGCAACAGCAGACGAATGAGCATACAGATGAAACGATAGATAGCGTGCAATTCATGACCAGCGCACAGGCTTGCCTTGCGTTGAATGCTGTACATATAGGCAATAAACCATCTGCCATTGTCTGCTTGGTTCACCTTCATGGCATCTATCCCCCTAGTGGAGGGGGTGGAAAATTTACAGAAGCAGACGTCTTCGACGCACATACCGGCAACATGTTGGTTTTCAGGCCGAATTATTAAGAAGCCCAATTTATCGCAAAACGCAGGCGGATTAACCACTCCACCATCGAGTCCGCGTCGGCAGACGTGGTGGACTGTAAGCCTCCTATTCTCGGTTTTCACTGCCCCCATCGCTCAGCAGAAAAGATATGCGTTGATAAGTATCCTTCCTGCTGAGCGATAGGGCACGCTAGACGTAGTCGTCGCGCTTTAGTTGCTTGATCTCGGCTTCCAGGCGGTCGATCTTCGCCTGGCGCTGGGCCTCGCGTTCGCGGCGTCGTGCGTCTTCGTCGGGGATTTGCTGCGGAGCCTGGTAGCCATTTGTATAGGAATAGCGGCGGCTGCCATGATGCCGCCCACGCCACCCCCACACCGGGCCTAGGACGAAGATCAGCCACCAAAATCCAAAGGCAGCCCCATGGGTGAAGACAATGGCAAAGATGATGCCGCCAATGATGACGGCGGTCCCCAGCGTGCGCACGATCAACTCTAGATTCGGGTTGGGCTGGTGCGGGGCCACGACTGCTTGCTGGGGGCGAACGCCCACGGCGCGCTCGCGGGCGGCCTTTTCTTTGGTGTAGCGTTCCAGGGCAGAATCAGCCAGATGTTGATCCATCTCAGGGTCCAGATCACGTCCGGCGGCGATGGCGGCTTGGATCTCACGCTGCAAGGCGGCGCGATCCTCGGGTGTCGGTGTGCTCATCGGGTTCCCCCTTGCTGGCGGATGCCAGCGCTTACTGAATTCTTTTCGATATATCTATTATGCCCTAACTTCGCCAAAAATGCCAGTGACCTTTGACATATTTTTGAGGCTCTGACACACTTTTGGTGACGCTGCCTGGTTCTTGATTCCCAGCGGCCACAAAAACATTGGGAAGGAACCCTCGCCTCTCGTGATATACTTGGGCAAGGAAGGGAGTTCGTGCCGAATGAAAC
>JACDGC010000461.1 GCA_013815535.1 Ktedonobacterales bacterium | reverse complement strand
ACCCAACAATCCCCCGATTCCTGAGGTGCAGCGCGTCGGACGCCACCTGGTCATGCCGGGAATGGCGACCGTGCATTCGCATGCCTTCCAGCGAGCATTGCGAGGTCGCACCCAACGGCGCAGCACCGCATCCGCGACGTTTTGGAGTTGGCGTGGCCTGATGTTTGCCCTCGCCGAGCGGCTGAATCCCGATGATCTCTTCAACATCTCTCGCTTCGCCTTTGTGGAATTGGCGATGTCGGGCGTCACTAGCGTCGGCGAATTCCACTATGTGCATCATGATCGCGGGGGCAAGCCCTATGCCGACCGCGTGCAACTGGCCGAGGCGGTGATTCATGCAGCCAAAGAAGCTGGCATCCGCATCACATTGATTCGCGCCGCCTACATGCGCGCGGGCTATCAGCAGGAAATCGTGGCAGGACAAGAACGCTTTTGCGATGCAAATGTCGATGACATCCTTGCAGACACCGCAACGCTCGCCCAACGTTACCAAGCCGATCCCCTGGTGCGCGTCACCATTGCAGCCCACAGCATCCGCGCGGTACCCTTAAAGCACATTAAGACGCTGGCAAGTTATGCCCGCGAACGACAACTCCCCTTTCACATGCACGTCGCCGAGCAGCGCCGCGAACTGGCCGAATGCGAGGAGGAATATGGCCTGACGCCCGTGACGCTGTTGGCCGAACACGACCTGCTGAATGAGCGATTCGTGGCGATCCACGCGACCCATTTGACCGCAAAAGAAATCGCGGCGTTCGGCAACGCCCATGCCACCGTGGGCCTGTGTCGCACCACCGAGCGCGACCTGGGCGACGGCACCCCACAACTAGACAAATTGCTGCAAGCTGGCGCACAACTCAGTTTCGGCTTGGATAGCCATGCCAGCAGCGATGCCTTCGAGGAAATGCGCGCCGCCGAACTGGATATGCGCCCGGTGACAGAAACGCGCCTCGTGGCCGCAGAAGCGCCCACCCTGCTGGCGGCAGCCACTCAGGTGGGCTACAGCGCCATCGGCTTCCCTGACGCCTGGCCGCACGATCATGTCCGGCTCAACGCCGATGACGCGGCGCTAGCCGGCAGTGACGAACACCTGCTGGCAGACGCGGTGGTGTTTGGCGGAACCCCTCGCGCGGTCGATGAAGTGGAAGTGAACGGACAACTCATCGTCAAAGGCGGCCAACATATCCGCTATGCCGAGGCGCTGGCTGGCTTTCAAAAGACGATGAATAGCGGCCTCTTGTCGCAATAACTCAAGTGCTGCGACATCGCTTGACCACTGGCACTGTTTGCACCCATCACGGGAATGCGCTATGCTTTGGCCAGAGAACGGTCAACGCTGACGCTGTTCGAGACCAACGAGGGGGCAAGGATCATGACCACCAGAAAACCCGTGGCAGGTGGCGGCTTTCGTGCCATCGCCTACACCGTCAAGAAGGCGCGTGAGGTTGGCCCCTGGCGCTTGTGGCGCAGGATGACCGCGCAGAACGCCTGCAAGACCTGCGCCCTGGGGATGGGTGGGCAAAGTGGCGGTATGGTCAATGAGAAAGGCCATTTCCCCGAGGTCTGCAAAAAGAGCCTGCAAGCTCAGGCAGCAGACATGCAGGGGGCCATTCCAGTAGACTTCTGGCGCAAGAACACCCTGGCCGATCTGCTGACGCTCACCCCCAAGCAAGCTGAAGATTGCGGTCGTCTGGTCTACCCACTCATGTATCGCCCTGGCGAGCATGGCGACAAGTTTCAGCATATCTCCTGGGAACAGGCGATGGAGCACTGGGCCAATGCGCTCAAGGGCAGTTCTCCGGATCGCACTGCGTTTTACTCCTCCGGGCGTTCATCAAATGAAGCCGCCTTCTTGCTGCAATCCTTCGCGCGGCTCTACGGCACCAACAACGTCATGAATTGTTCATACTACTGCCATCAGGCATCCGGCGTTGGCTTGAAGATGACTTTTGGGACGAGCACTGCCACCATCGAACTCGATGACATCGCCAAGAGCGATCTCGTGGTCCTCTTGGGGGCAAACCCCGCGTCGAATCATCCACGCCTGATGACGCAGTTGGCCGACCTGCGCCGTCGCGGCGGTAACGTCATCGTGGTCAATCCTATCCGCGAACGGGGTCTGGAAAAATTCCATGTGCCGTCGCAGGTGCAATCCTTGCTGTTTGGCAGCGACATCGCCTCGCAGTATGTGCAGCCGATGGCTGGTGGGGATGTCGCGCTGCTGGTGGGCGTCCTCAAATCGCTCATTGATCACGACCGCATTGATGCCTCATTCCTCGCCAACCATACCCACGAATGGGAAGCGGTGCTGGCCGATGCCCGGGCCGCCGATTGGGACGAACTGGTGGCCAACAGCGGCGTCACGCGCGAACAGATCGAGCGCATGGCGGGGGTGATTGCTGATGCGAACGCGGTCATCTTCGCCTGGGCCATGGGGCTGACGCACCATGCCTCAGGCGTGACGAACGTGCTGGCGCTCAGCAACGTGGCCCTGGCAACCGGCAACGTCGGCAAACTCGGCGCGGGGATGCTCCCCATTCGCGGCCACTCCAACGTGCAAGGCGTCGGCTCGGTCGGCATGACGCCTATGCTGCAAGACGCCGTCCGGCAATCGCTGGAAAAGCTGTATGGCAAGCCCCTCCCCACCACCGCTGGTTATGACACGCATGCCACGCTAGCAGCTGCCGAGGCGGGCAACATCGACATGTTGATTGCCCTGGGCGGCAACCTCTGGGGGTCGAATCCTGACCTCACCTGGGCGACGCGAGCAATGAGCCAGATCAAAACCGTCGTATATCTCTCCACCAAACTCAACCCCGGCCATTTCCACGGCATCGCCGGGGAAACCACCATCATCCTCCCCGTGCTGGCGCGGGATGAGGAAGCCCAGGCGACCACCCAGGAATCCATGTTCAATTTCGTGCGCCTCTCCGATGGCGGCCAACCCAACGTGCGCGGCCAGATGCGCGCTGAATCCGAAGTGATCTGCGATCTAGCAAACCGTGTCATGGGCAATGCCCCGGTGGACTGGAATCGCCTGCGCGACCACGCCGAGATCCGCAAATTGATTGCCGAGGCCATCCCCGGCTGGACCGAGGTTGGCAAGCTCGACCAAACCGGACGCGAATTCACCGTCGGTGGCCGCGTCTTTCACACGCCCCATTTTGCCACCAGCGATGGCAAGGCCACCATGTCGCGCACCCCGCTGCCATCGCCGAACTTTCCGCCCGATGCGCTGCGGCTGCTCACCCTGCGCTCTGAGGGGCAATTCAACACCGTCGTCTATGAGGAACACGACCTTTATCGCGGCATCCCCCATCGCCATTGCATCCTGCTGGCGGCAGAGGACGCCCTCAGGCTGAATATGCAGGATGGCGAACGGGTCAAGGTGCGGGGCGAAGCGGGCGAGATGGACAACATCGAAATCGTCATCGGCAACATCCGCGCGGGCAACGCCGCTATGTATTTCCCCGAAGCGAATGTGCTCATCAAGGCAAATCTCGACCCGTTATCGAAAACTCCCGCGTTTAAGAGTGGCCCCGTCTGGATTGCCAAAACCGAGACCGCACCATGATCAGCGTCGATGACGCCCTGGCACGGGTCATCAATGAAGTCGAACCGCTACCCTCAGAGCTGGTCCCCCTGGCAGCGGCAGATGGACGAGTGCTGGCTGAACCAATCATCAGCACCCTGATGCTGCCGCCCTTCGCCAATTCCGCGATGGATGGCTATGCGTTTCGCGCCAGTCATGTGGCCCAGGCCTCCCCAGAGCAACCAATCTTCCTCATGCTGGTCGAATCGATTTCCGCAGGGATGGTTGGTAAGCATACCGTCGGGCCAGGGCAGGCCGCGCGCATCATGACTGGCGCGCCCATTCCATCTGGTGCCGACGCGGTCATCAAATACGAAGACACGACCAATCCCACCCCAGACACCGTGGCGATTACGCAGCCCGTCACCCTAGGCAATTGTATCCGCCTCCCCGGCGAAGATGTGCAAATCGGCGCACAGGTGGTGCCAGCCCCCGCCATTCTGACGCCCCCGACACTGGGTTTATGCGCCGCCCTGGGCC
>JACDGC010000460.1 GCA_013815535.1 Ktedonobacterales bacterium | reverse complement strand
ACAAGAGGGTCAATCGTCGGTGGGCGCTTCGACATGCTCATTTAAGCGGTGGAGCGTGCCATGGGATGAAGAAGCGGCTGACACGATGAGGGATGCAGCAAATCCATGTCTCCTCATTTCTGACAGGGCAGAACAACACCCTCCATCCAATGCAAAATTTGCCGCGAAGCGTGCACCTGTGCCACCATATCATCTGGTTGCTAGGGCATATGCTTGCCTATTTTTGATCGAGGAGCCATCTCTTTGGAAAGTATCGTTGGCGATCAAGCTCAGGGACTGCGCATTCTGACAGCAGTGCGGCAGGGTGCCATCCCTGCCGAATGGCGCGTCATCAGTGCTCATCGCCGTTTTTTTGTGAAACAGAGCTTGAGCTTAAGTGCTGGCGTGGTGATCATGCTCGGCGTCAGTGGGCTGTTGCTGGCGATGGCCACGGATGGGCACAATCAAGGGGTGTGGTATCTGTTTCCCTTGGGCATCGGCATGCTGATATTGAGCGCCATCATCGTTGCGGCGACGTTTCAGGCATTTCGGCAAATCGTCCAGGCCGAGGAGCAAAAGCTGATCTTCATGCCCAATGGCGTTGTGCAATATGGCGTGGCCACGGTGTTCAAGCGCAGCGAGCGCGTCATATTCTATGAGCACGTGGCCACGATGCAGGTCACGAGCCAGGTGGTGGATGCCCGTGCCGGCCAGCGGGGCGTCGCGGTTGCCGTCACGCCACGCGATGGCCCCAGCTTCGATTGGGCTATCGATGACCGCTTCGGCCCGAAGTCTCAGATCGGTGCCATGATCGCCGCCGCGTTCGCTCCATACCAGTCGCAGCCTACTCCCAGATAGGGTGACGCAACGGATGGTTAATTCACTCGTGCTGCGGCTCACCGGGCATCACGCCGAAGGGAGTTTGCTCTGTCAGATGCGCGAGGTGGGCGGGGGCACTGAGGCGCTGATGCTTGCCCGCGTACCAGCGGATGGTGGCGATGAATTCCGCGTGGCTCCAGGTGAGCGGCGAGACGCTCAGCGGCGCATCCGTGTAGGGATCGACCTGTTCGGCGAGGATGCCGCTGGGCAGGGCATGGTCCACCACCCATTGCAGCATCGGCAGCGCGTCGTGCAGTTCGCCGCAGGTGGCGGCTTTGGCGATGAGGTACTCCGCCGCCCAGCAACTACAAATGAACCAGGGATTGCCTGCGACATTCGCGATATCCTGGCTGACTTGATGATAATAGTCATTCTCATAGCGCGCGTAGCCGCCAACGGTGGTTTTGACGTGCAAGCGTTCCATCAGTGCGTTCATCGTCGCCACCACTTGAGGATCGCCCGGCTCGAACAAGCCCGATTGGCAGAGCGCGATCATCGCCATATCCATCGTGTCGTCGTGCGTGACGCTGCCCGTGTCGTCAACCGTGATGCGCCGCGCATAGCGCCCCGTCAGGGGGTTCCACAGGTGCGCGCGTGCTGCCATGCGAATCTCATCCGCCGCCGCGCGATATTTCACCGCCACGTCGGTTTCCCCAAAGATCTCGCAGAAGTTCGCGGCGGCGCGCAGACCCGCGAAGACCGTCGCAACGGTAAAGGTGTGGATGCCGTAGCGCTCCTCCCACAGATCCCACGAGGGCGCGGGCAGCTTGGTGTGTGGCTCGCGATATTCAACCATGAAGTTCGCCGCCGCCTTCACCAACGGCGCGTAAAGGGGCTTGATGAATTCGACTTCTCGGAAAATGGCATAGTGCTGCCACAGGCTATAGATCACCAGCGCCGTTTCATCCTCTTGGATAGGCAATTGTGGATGCCCTTGCGCATCGGACCACGTGTGCCAACTCGACCCCACCTGCCCAGCGGGGGTATATTTGTGCAGCAGATAGCCCTGAGGCGTGATGACACGCGCACAGAACTTGAAGAAGGCGCGAGTTGGTTCGCCATAGCCACTGTGGCTGAGCGCGTTCGCCACCAACGCCCCGTCGCGTGGCCACATATACGCGTAGCTATCGCGCGAAAAAGTCCACACATCGCCATCCGTCGCGGCGATGATGGCCCCGCCGGAGTCCATCTGCGTTGCCACCGTCAGCAGCGAGCGCTTATAGAGGTCGATCATGGGCTGGGGCAGATCGCCCATCGGCTCGTTACCCTTATTGACCCACAGCCGCCAATAGTTGCGCGTCCGCGTGATGAAGCTTTCAGGCCCACGTTGCTTCACCACGAAATGGAGCGTTTCGATCTCCTGGTAGGTGTGCGCGGCAATCAACCAATGATGGCCCTCGCCCGTCTCACCCGGCGCGATCTCGCCCAGATGCAGCCCGATGGTCGCATCGACCGAGCCTTGGGCGATGGGGTTGCCGCTGAGGGCGCCATCCTCGGCGTCGCGCCACGTCCCTTGCATCCCATTGAACTCTTTATAGCCAGTCGCCCAGCTTTCGATGCCATATCTATCACCAACGCTACCGCAGGCCGCGAAATAGTTGTCGTTCTTATACGCGATGACCGCGCCCAAGATCGGCGCGTAATGCACCGTGTTCGCGCCATCCACTTCTTCGAGATGCCAGTCATAATGGCAAAAGAAGCGCACCTCGCGGGCCGCGTCGCCATGGTTCGTCACGCGCACCTGCCGCACGAAGATGGTCCGGTCGAAATCCACCGCGTCGCTGAGATGGACGGTGATGGCGAGGTCGGGGTGGTGCAGTGTGACATCTGCGACCAGCGTTTCGGGTTCATAGACCAGTGTGCGCTCCCAGCCCGGGTCATCCAGCCAGGCAAAGCGGCCCGCCACCCAAAAGCCGACATGGTTCACATGGCCGTCGGTGTGGTTGAAGTGGCCAACAAAGGGATAGTAGATATCGCGCAGGCTGTAATTGCTGTCGAAATTGATCAACAACGAACCGTTGCCCAGCGGAAGATCGCGCGGCATAGGGTGGGGTATCCTCTCAGTGCAGGCTAGGGATGCGGCGAGGTGACGTGCTGGGGCGCGTGGCTGCCCACCGAGAATTGTTGCAACCACGGAGCCCATGACCATAGATTGCCGGTGTCGCCTGCCGCCGTCGCCGTCATCGCCCCGAAAAAGAGCAGGAAGGCCAACCAGCCAATCCCTTTGGTGGGCGAAAAACTGCCATTTGTATGCAGCACGAAATTGGGCATCACCGCCAGCAACAGGGCGAACATGGCGGTGAAACCGAACCAATGGACGATGTAGCTATCTGGCAGCACGACGATGGCCAAGGCCCCCCCGATCAGCAAGCCATACGAGATGCGGCGCACCAACCGCGCATGGGGATGATTCGGCACACGGGCCTCACCAAACAGCACGCCTTGCGTTTTTTTGGTGTAAAGCAGCCCGGCATCTTTCGCGCGGTCCATCCGCGCGGCGGCGGCTTTGGCGCGCGCGATGGCGTCGGCCATGCTGCGCGGCTCTGGGGCCGCGCCGCGCTTGCCCCCCGCAGACGAACCTGAAGTCGTACTTTGTGCCATGCTGCTGCCCCCTGTGCTCTGCTGTGACGCTCTTACGATCCATCGTAGCACCGGGTGCGACATCATGCAAGGGAAGAAATCTTTACCAATCGTGGGGAACGGCGAGCGGTTGCGTTCTCATGCTGCTTGTGCATATACTGTAAGGAAACTGCTATATCATCGGGAGCTGACACCACATGCCATCGGTACGCTATCGCTATCGCACCTTCCATAGCGGGGGCTGGGCGCAGATGTCGCCGCGTCGCCCCGGAAGCGCCATGGCCTCTTCCCGCGCGTGACCCCGCCGCACTGCGCTGCCCCTGCACCGTCTTCCCCACTGTTTGCCATGCATTCGTCACCATCGCTGTGTGTCAGCGAGGAGCTTCCCCATGCCAACCTATAAAGCCGTGCAAGGCACGCGCGACATCTTGCCAGAGAGCGCCCCCGCGTGGCAGGTGATTGAAGACACGGTTCGGTCGGTCTGTGAACGCTATGGCTATCAGCGCATCGAAACGCCCATCATCGAAGAAACGGGTGTGTATGCGCGCGGCGTCGGCGCGGGCACCGACATCGTGGAAAAAGAGATGTATACCTTTAAGGATCGTGGTGACACGTCGCTGACCCTGGAGCCCGAGGGCACCGCTGGCG
>JACDGC010000459.1 GCA_013815535.1 Ktedonobacterales bacterium | reverse complement strand
GTACCAATGTTTCCATATAAATGTCCCCTCGATGATGCCATGATCACAATGCAACACGACGCCCGGCTCCCCAGACGCTCTCTATCACCAGTGTACCGACATCTAGACAATTTAGCGCCTACCAAAAGGATGAGATGCAATAAAAAGAGGTGCCTAATTATATAGGCACCTCAGCAGCAAAAGATATAGTTTAAAGCACTTCGGCCAACTGAGCGGCAGTCATCGCTTCGCGATTATTGCGGAGACCGAGTTTCTCATAAATATGCCGACGATGCGTCTTTACGGTGTTCTTGGCTACCCCAATGAGCCCAGCGATTTCCTGATCATTTTTCCCTTCCCTAAGAAGCAGAATATCTCGCGTTCGCGTGGAGTCAACATGGCGTAGCGCTCAGCAAGGTTAGGAATAACCAGGACGGGTAATGGAGCAACAGCCCTTTCTTCCTCAAGAAAAAACAACTTGCCACAACACTCCGCTAATTCTCCACCTTCTCCTACCAATACTCCTAAACCAAACCGACAAGGCTGTCCGGATCCTCCATATCACATAGTGAACAGTCAGTGTGTATAATTGAGCACATCTTGAGGGTAGTGAAGAGAAAATTTGCTTAGCGTACAATCGATTTTCTCTCCCTATGGTAGGTAGCAAGAAATTTGAGATATCCTTCCTAGAGCCTATTAGGGACTCGACCTCGAAAATCTTGTAAAATGGAGGCATGAACGAGAAACCTGCGTATCCGAGCGATGTGAGCGACGAAGAATGGGCGTTTATCGCTCCCTATTGGGCATGGCTGCCCGAAGACGTGAGCCAGCGGAAGTATCCGTTGCGGGCGGTGTAGAACGGCTTGCGCTGGATGGTACGGACTGGCGCAACGTGGCGGATGATGCCGCATGATGTGCCGCCGTGGCACGTCGTGTAGGAACAAACGCGCCGCTGGCTGCCAGCCAGCGGCTTTGCTAATGCGACGCACGATTTGGTGCTCCTTATCCGGCACGCCAAGGGCCGCAACGGCCAGCCGACGGTGGCGCTCATCGACAGCCGCACCGTGCAATCCCCCCCGGAAAGTGGCGGCCATGCGGGCGACGATGGCGCGAAGAAGCGGAACGGCAGCAAGGGGCATCTGGCCGTGGACACGTTGGGGCAGTATGTGGCGCTGGTCGTCTCGCCCGCGAATGAGCAAGACCGCGCCAGAGCGGGCGAGTTAGTGACCGCCGTCAACCGGGCCACGGGGGGAGCGTGCAGGTGGTGATAGCCGACCAAGGGTACACTGGGGCAGCCACCGCCGAGGCCATGGCCGCGCACGGGATGCAGTTGCAGATTGTCACACGGTCCGAGGCCATGCGGGGCTTTGTCTTACTGCCACGTCGCTGGGTGGTCGAACGCTCCTTCGCGTGGCTCGCCCGTTTCTCCATGCTTCACCATACGCTACTACATAACCTCGACACATATTTTCGGACTTTGCACTAGCCAATTTCCTGATGTATTGGTATCCACAAGAACACTTAAAAAGACAGCGTATGCCTGTGCTGTCGAAAGGAGAGGGATATTGCTCCGTTAGTTCGTACCGCTTAATGCATAACGTGTGGTAGTGGCTACATACAGTATTAAGAGCGGCTAACAAAACCTCCTAGGCAGGCAGGAAGCGAAAGCAAATCAGCGAACAGCCGAGCAAGGTGAAAGCGAGGTGGAGGTCGGCGCGGCGTTCGTAGCGCACGACTAAGCGGCGGAACCGATTCAGCCAGGCAAAGGTCCGTTCCACGACCCAGCGATGGCGACCCAAACGCTCAGACGATTCAACGCCGCGCCGGGCAAAGCGAGGGCAGATGCCCCGCCGCCCACTGCCCCAGCCCAGTTCTTGGGGCAGATGTTCCCAGCCAATACCGCTCTGTAACACAAACAGAATACCATTCAACGCCGCACGGTCACTCAGCCGAGGACGCCCACCTCGTGGCTTTGCCGGTTCTGGCGGTAACAGCGGGGCGATGATCGCCCACAGCCCATCGCTTCCATATGCTTTCGTCACGCTTCCTAGTTTAGCATGGTTTTGTTAGCCACTCTGAATAGAGGGCAACCCTCTCTTGAAATGTCGCTTCGCTCGTTCCTGCTTTGGCTTCAGCTTCAAAGACCTTAATTGCTGGGCGTCAATGACGATTGATCAATGCCACAAGAATAGAAAGTCTATATGCTGGCTTTGGAGGCTGAGCTATGGGCGTGTTCATCGATGGCAAGATGCTCCGAAAGCGGCGCGAAGCGAAAGGATGGGATCAATTGACGCTTGCTCAACTGGCACACATCCACCCCTCGGTGATTTCGCGCTTAGAGCGAGGGCTACAAACGGATTTGAAGGTGTCGGTCTTGATTGCTATTGCCAATGCGCTCGGCGTTGCCGTGGATAGCTTACTGCCTGCGGATCTCAGTCATGAACAACGTGGCCCTCTTTCACCTGAAGTAGAAACCATCCTCGCTGAAATAGCCCAACTGTCGATGGAACAGCAACGGCATGTTGCGGCCATCTTGCGGGGCTATCTCTCTGGTTTACCAGATGTTCCACCCGATCAATCATGAGCAACACGAGCTTCATTAGGCTGAGAAATAATGCCTCTTAGCTCACATCGCTCCACGCATTTTTCCATTTTCGTAGCAGCTTTAACGCATTTGCACGCTTCGTTCGGGTTCGGGATACGAAAGGATTTTTGCTCCATGCCAACGCAAGATACACTGCTCATTGGGCCGCGCCATCTCATCAGTTGCACGGATGTCACGAATGTGGCGGCCTTGTTTCGCATCTTGCATTATCCGGTTCCCGCGACCCTGACGCCGCTGCCTATCGACGACACGCTGCTGGCGGGGGCGCTGCGCGATGCCATCAAGGAGCGGTATCAGTTGGCGAGCATCACGGGGCGGAGTGGAGCACCCCTGACGGTGACGCTCTTTGTCCTGGCGGCGCAGGCGGAGCGGGCGGCGGCCATTCGGGCGATCTCGCAGGCGTGGACGCGCAAGTTGGTGGGGTACCATCTGTTGGTGTTTGCTTGCCCTGGCAGCCAGCCCGGCGAAACCGTGAACGACTTCGCGCAACTCGTCTTCGTGAATGCACGCCGCCTGACGGAGGGGACGCAGGTGCGCATCAAGCTGCATAAGTTGTTGGTTGATCGGGCTAACCCCACCCGCCATGATGTGACGACGGTCAACGCGCTGGCGATCCTGACGCCGTCGATCTCGCCGGAAAATCTCTTTGCGAACCAGTGTGATGCCTTTGATGTCGAGCAGATCACGAAAGCCTTTTATACGGAATACGCGACGTACTTTCAGCGGGTGAAGAACCGGATCAAGCAAGACAACCCGGCGCTGCCGCTGGTGCATGATGACGAGAAGCTGCATGCCTTTACCCAGCGCCTCTTTGGACGCCTGATGTTCCTCTATTTCTTGCAGAAGAAGGGGGCGCTGGATCGGAATCCGTCGTTCATCACGGCGTGGTATGAACGCGCGATCAAGACGAACCATGGGTTTTATCGCTTCGTCTTGGAGGAACTGTTCTTTCAGACGCTGAATTTGCCGCGTGAGGGCAACCAGCACCCGCGCTTTGGCGTCGTGCCGTATCTGAATGGCGGCCTCTTTGCCCAGGACGACGATGATTATGTCGGGGTCATCCATCTGGATAACGCGATCTTTGACCCTGGGCACCAAGATGGCGTGCTGCATTTCCTGAATAACCACAATTTCACGGTGAGTGAAGATACGCCGCTGGAGGTCGAGGTGGCGCTGGACCCGGAGATGCTGGGCAAGGTCTTCGAGAATCTGCTGGCCGTGGAGGAGCGGGGGCAGAGCGGCACCTTTTACACGCCGCGCTCGGTGGTGGCCTTTATGTGCCGTCAGGCGTTGGGGGCGTATCTGAGCCGGGCGACGGCGATCACCCCGGCCACGCTGAATGCGCTGCTGGATGAAGCCGAAACGGGCGAGGCTGCGCTGGATGCCCATGGGCAGATCCTCTTGACCAACCGCACCATGCCCCGCACCCAGCGTGAGGCGGTGGAGCAGGCGCTGATTCATGTGCGGGTGCTGGACCCGGCGGTGGGGTCGGGGGCCTTTCCGC
>JACDGC010000458.1 GCA_013815535.1 Ktedonobacterales bacterium | reverse complement strand
CGTCACCTGTGCGCCGTTGCCATCTTGCAGCACGGCCAGGGCACCCGGCAGATTGGCGCTGCTGGTGGGGGCACCACTGCCAGCGAGAACTGGGGGCCATGCGCTACCCACGAAGACATTGGTGCCACTGTCGCTGGTGCGGTAATAGACCGTCAACCCGCCAGCGGTCGTCAAAATCGTCTTTGTCGCGCCCTTCACCGTGGCGGAGGCTGTCGCGAGGGGCAGATCGCTGGTGGTGGCGGGCGCGCTCGTCGCGGTGGCAGCCGGATACCCCGTGGAGGTAGGTGAGCTACCCGCCGTTGATGCGCTGCCATCACAAGCCGCCAGCATCATTGTCATGGCGAATACGCCGATCATTGGCAAAAACGTTGACTTCATTCGCATAACTGTTGTGTGCTCCTCATTGCTGTCCGATTTTCAGGATGTGCCATAGAATGATACACAGTGAAGTTACAAATGGGAGAACAACTATGTGTGGTCGCTACGTCTTACATCATTCCGCCCAGCAGGTGCAGGCGCGCTTTGGGCTGAGCACCATCATGACCGCGCTGACGCCGCGCTACAACGCCGCGCCAACCCAACAGTTGCCAGTCATCGTCCAACATGACGCCACGGTGCAACTGGAGTGGATGCGCTGGGGGTTGGTCCCTTCGTGGGCCAAGGAGATCAACCCAAATATCTCCACTTTCAATGCCCGTGCCGAGGGCATCAGCGAGAAGCCGATGTATCGCGGCCCCATCCGTCGCCAGCGCTGCCTGGTGCCCGCCGATGGCTTCTTTGAGTGGCACGCGGCGGGCAAGGGGAAACAGCCCTATTTCATTCACCGCGCTGACGATGCGCTCTTTGCGTTCGCGGGGCTATATGATCGCTATCGGCAACCTGACGGCACTGACCTGTGGTCCTACACCATCATCACGACCGAGCCCAACGCCGAGATCGCGCCGCTGCATCACCGCATGGCCGTCATCCTGCGGCCCGAGGATGAGGCGGAGTGGCTGGACCCCGATGTGACCGATCCGCTGCAAGTGACGCGCTTGCTGCGTCCCTACCCAGATGGCGCGCTGGCCGTCCACCCCGTCAGCACGCGCGTCAACAATGCCCGTCTCGATGAGGCCGCGATGATCGCCCCCCTTGACCTCGCGTGAGGCAAAGGAAACGGCCAGTAGCGCTTATGGCATTGGGCAGAAATAGTATTTGCCTGATGCCATTTTGGCGATGAGGGCCGTTGCCCCCTGGCAATATAGTCCGTCCCACACCCGCGCGCTGCTCAACAGTATCACTGGTGGGGTGGCAAGGGTGTTGTAGGTCATCGCAAACCCACTAAATTGCAAGCCCACCTGGAACGAATAGGTGCCATTAGGGGTAGGATAGTTCGTCATGCCGACCCACAGCGCCAAACTATAGCCCGGTTTGATGCTGATGGGCAGTGGACCGAACGCGCTCTTTGGCCCAGCTTCGCTGCCATCATCGACCACCGTCTGGGAGGCTGAGGCGGTGGAGCCAACGGTCGTCGTGCCCGACCACGTCGCATCGAATCCAGTGTGAGGACCAATCGATCCACCGCATCCACCCCCGCTGAGGTTGTTGGGCAATTGAAAGAATGTCGCGCAGGTGCCGATGCCAACATCCTTTTGCACGCCGCTCGGGCTGGGGGTCTGGCTGGCGACTTGCAGCCCCACCCCCTGCAAAACCGCCGTCGCGGATGACGACAGGTTGCAGAGGCCAACCCCATAGCCCGTGCCCAAGCCAGGATTGATTTCCATACCCGTCGAGGGGGTTGGATTCACCGTCGCGTAGGGCGTATTCGTGGCCAAATTATCGGGTAATAAAATGCCGGGATAGGCCAATGGGATATTCGTGCTGCTGTCAAACGCCAGCCCGCCGATTTGCTGCACGGCATCGCCTGGTTGCGCGAAGCCGGGGCAGACGCTATTCGCCGCTGCCGCCGTGATTGTCTTGATCGGCAGGGTGGGTGGCCCCGCCGGGGTGGCGGTGCTGTCTGGTGTCATGGTGCTGGTGGAGGGTGCCCCCCCGCCAGTGGTGAGCGTAGTGGTCGCGCCACAGGCCGCCAAGCCCAAACATCCCAAAAGTGTCGCCGCTATCAACCATTTTCGCATGCAAAACCTCTCACTGCGCCGATCTGGAGCGAACTCTGCCCGGTGCTGAGGCACCTCAGCTTCTCTTGAGAGAACGCAGGCACTCGCGAAATGTCGGTATTGGTCACGGGAGGCATAACCACCGATGGCGCACCCGCGTGAATGTGCGCATCCTAGCCCACGATAATCTTGTTTTAACATCGGCATCGGTGGTATAATCCCAACATCGACTTCGTGTAATTTGTACACGAAGTAACCACGAGACGCAATGAAGGCCGCTGCTTGGACCTTCAGCACATAATGGAGGATCAGCAATGGCGCACCCTTCGGGCGACACAAACGCGGAGGTCATCATCATTGGTGGTGGCATCGCAGGGATTTCCCTGGCCCTGCGATTGCCGGAAACCTTGGCCGTGACCCTGTTGACCAAGCAGCATCTCGGCGAGAGCAACACGCGCTATGCTCAGGGTGGCCTGGCGGCGGCGGTGGGCAGCGAAGACTCCCCCGCCAGCCACATCACCGACACCCTGCGGGCGGGCGCGGGCCACTGTGACGAACACGCGGTGCGGTTGCTGGCAGAGGGTGGCCCTGCGGCAGTGGCGTGGCTCGTGGCGGCGGGCACCCATTTCGACCCTGCCGCCCTCAGCGCCACGGCAGGTGGCCAGGCAGTGGTGGCCGGTGCGGACCCACTGGCCCTCGGCCACGAGGCCGCCCACAGCCACCACCGCGTGCTGCATGCCCACGGGGATGCCACGGGGGCAGAGATCGAGCGTGCCCTCGTCGCGGCGGTGCGAGCGCGCCCCAACATCACCATCCATGAAGATGCCTTAGTGACGGAACTGGTCATGGACGCGGGCACGTGTGTTGGCGTGCGGCTGCTGGACGCCGATGCCGTTTCCCACACCATCGCCGCGCGCGCCGTTGCCCTGGCGAATGGCGGCGCGGGGCGCTTGTGGCGTCGCACATCGAATCCCCCCGGCGCGACGGCGGATGGGCTGGCGTTGGCCTACCGCGCAGGTGCCGCACTGACGGACCTCGAATTTGCCCAGTTTCACCCCACCGTGCTGGTGCCGCCTGATCCCACTGCCCCAGCCTTCTTGATCTCCGAGGCAGTGCGTGGTGAAGGGGCGCATCTCCTCAATGCCCGTGGTGAGCGCTTCATGCTGAAGTATCCCGATGCCGAACTGGAGCCGCGTGATGTCGTGGCCCGCGCCATCTTGCAAGAGATGCTGCGCGAGGAAAGCGACCACATGTGGCTGGACCTGCGCCACCTCGACGCCGATCTGGTGCGCGGGCGCTTCCCCACCATCGCGGCCACCTGCGCGGAGTATGGCATCGACATCACGCGCGACCTCATTCCCGTCGCCCCCGCCGCGCACTACTTCATGGGCGGCGTCGCGGTGGATCTCGACGCGCGCACGACGGTGCCCGGCCTCTGGGCCATCGGAGAGGTTGCCTGCACGGGCGTGCATGGCGCGAATCGGCTCGCCAGCAATTCATTGCTGGAAGGCGTCGTCTTCGGCTTGCGTGCCGCCACATCCATCACCACCGATCTCGCCGCCCCAGCACGCACCTGGCCGCAGCAACCGCCCTTTGTTGGTGATATCCTGCCAACGCGCACCCAGGACCGCACCACCCTCGATCCAGCCGCGCGCCCAACCATCCAGACGATCATGTGGGAGCGCGCTGGGCTTTACCGTGATGCTCAGGGGCTGGAGCGTGGCCGCGACGCACTGCGTGATGTGGCCCAGCAGCCAGCCTATGCGGGTGCGGACACTCGCGCGGCCATCGAGACGGCGAATATGCTGTTGACCGCGCAATTGATCACCGCCGCTGCCCTCGCACGGCGCGAGAGCCGGGGCGCCCATGCGCGCCGCGACTTCCCCGCGCCCGATCCGTTTCTGGCAGGCCAGCGCTTCTATGCCTGGAATGGCCAAGACGCTGCCGCTGCCGTTGGCGTGGGGGGCCGGATGGGCCGTTTCATGCGCGACGTAAAGG
>JACDGC010000016.1 GCA_013815535.1 Ktedonobacterales bacterium | reverse complement strand
GCCAATGATGGTGCCATCGCGGGTGCGGGTGAAGCGCGCCGCCGCCGCGTTCAGCCACGCCACTGCCCCGGTGAAGTTGATGGCGATGATCTGGGCATCCAATGCTGTGTCATAGGCATCTTGTGGCTGGTCGGGGAGGATGCCCGCCGCGTAAACGACCAGATCGACCCCGCCCAGATCATGCGCGATGGCCGCAAAGAGCGCGGGAATCGCATCCGTCTGCGTAACGTCATGGGGATAGGCACGGGCGCGTTGTGGGCCGAGGTCTGCGACGGCACGGTCCAACTCCGCCGCGCGGCGAGCGACCAACGCCACCTGTGCCCCCGTGGCCACCAGCGCGCGGGCCAGCGCCAGGCCGATGCCTGATGACGCGCCGATGATGATGGCGCGGCGAAACTGTGGCATCACATCTTTCCTTCTCAAAAACAGCACGAATCTTTATAGCCGCAATTGGTGCAGATGCTGGCCTTGCCACCCTTGAGATCGGGCATGGCATGGCCGCACTGGGGGCAGGGCATCTGACGCGGCGGCGCGGCGGACCCAGTCGGCGCTGGTGCAGGGGCTGGGGGGGCTTCGGTCGGCGTGGGCGATGGGGTCATGGGCGACGCTCCTTGGGCAAGCTCCGTTGACATCGTATCATGCGCGCTGTGTGCGTGCCGGGGGCATAGGACGAACGGCTTGACGGACGAACGGCAGAGCACCATACAATACAAGTGGTTCCCCGAACTTATCCATAACACAAAGGAAGTCTTGCCCATGTCTGAGTCCCCCCCCAATAGCGCCCCGCTGTCACCCACGGAAGCGACCATCGAAAAGCTGGTCAAGCAAGAGATCGAGCAAGAGGAAGAACGCCACCGCCTCTTCACCGCCGAGCAATTCCTGGCGATGCAGCACATCGCCCAAGATGTCGCCAACACGCAGTTCAAGCGCGTCGCGGTCGCCACCAGCAATGTCATCATTTCCGTCGTGGCGCTGCTCTCCTCTGCGCTCGGCCTGGTGACAGCTTTGGCCTGGAACAAAGCCGTCACTGACTGGCTGGCGACCGCGCCGTTCTTTGACAACAACACCCTCGCCAAAGAGTTTGTCTACGCTGGAGCATTGACGATTTTTGGGGTCATGGCCATCGGCATCCTGGGGCTGGCGACACGGCGATTGCGCGGCAAAAATCTGCTGGATAGTTGAGCCAGTGGCGATGGAGGCCTCTCTCGTCGCCATTTCTTGGCTCTGCTGGCCTGTCAACCGCCCAGAGACGGATTGGCTCAGCGGCTGGCAGGCCGTCGGCGCATTCATAAGCAGCGGCACGCGTGCCACTTGGTATGGCACGATGAAGGCACTCTCCGCCCCTCGCATTCCCCACCCCGATCAGTTATCATGGAAGCATCTTCAGAAAAGGATTACCGCTCCCATGCATCTTGCTGATCTGTTGCGTGGCTTCGACCGTGCTGACATCACTTTTAGCTACGCTGGCCCGCCCACTGGCAGCCTCGACGTGTCGGCCATCACCTACAATTCGCAAGTGGTGCAACCAGGGGCGCTCTTCGTGGCACGGCCAGGGCACCACGCTGACGGACACCACTTCATCCCCGACGCGGTCGCGCGCGGGGCCAGCGTGATCGTGGGGTCACGCGACGGGGCGGAGTTCGCGCTGCCAGGGAGCGTTGGCTATCTGCGGGTCGATCATCCAGCACGGGCGCTGGGGCTGCTCGCTTGTGCCTTTTACGGCCAGCCGTCACGCCAAATGGCCGTCATCGGCGTCACCGGAACGGATGGCAAGACCAGCACCGTCAACCTGATCGCGGCCATCTTGGATGCCGCTGGCCACACGAGCGGCCTAACCAGCACGGTCGATTTCAAGATCGGCCCGCAACGCATCGAAAACGAAACCCGCTTCACCAATCTCGAAGCCCCTGAGCTTCAGGCGGTGATGGCGCAGATGGTGGCGGGTGGCGTCGATTATGCCGTCATCGAATCGACCTCCAGTGGGCTGGAATTGGAACGGCTGGCGGGCATCGAATACGATGTGGCGGTGGTGACGAACATCACCAGCGAACATTTGGAAGTGCACGGCAGCAAAGAAGCCTATTGGCGGGCAAAAGCGATGCTCTTCGAGCGCGTCGATCCGTTGCAGGCGAAAGAACCTGGGCCACCCTTTGTGACGCCCCGCGTCTGTGTGCTGAATGCCGATGATGCCAGCTATGCCTTCCTCAGCCGTTTTTGTCGCGCGCCCATCCTCACCTATGGCATTGAGAATCCGGGGGCCGATGTCAACGCACACCAGGTGGTGCTGCGCGCGGATGGCAGCAGCTTTGCCGTGGCCCTGCCCGATGGCACGACCTTCCAGGTGGAGTCGCCACTGGTGGCGCGGTTCAACGTGGCCAATTGCCTGGCTGCCATTGCCGCCTGTTGGAGCCAAGGGGTAGCGCCCGAAGTCATCGCTCACGCCCTGGCAACCTTCAGCGGCGTCCCTGGGCGAATGGAACGCATTGATGCCGGGCAAGATTTCGCCGTCATCGTGGATTATGCCCACACCGCCGAAAGCTTGCACCAAGTGCTGACCGTCTTGCGCCCCCTCACGCGCGGGCGGCTCATCGCCGTCTTTGGCTCGGCGGGCGACCGTGACCGCACCAAACGACCCGAGATGGGAGCGGTCGCCGCTGAAAACGCCGACTATTTCGTCATCACGGATGAAGACCCACGCACCGAAGATGCGCTGAGCATCCTTCGCGAGATCGCGGCTGGCGCGGTCGCGGCGGGGGCGACCGAAGGGGTGGATTTCATCAATCAGGTGGGGCGGCGCGAAGCCATCGCCCGCGCCTTTGCCGTGGCTGGCACGGGCGACACGGTGGTGCTGTGCGGCAAGGGCCACGAGCAAAGCATCATCATTGGCACGGCCAAGCTACCCTGGGATGATCGCCGTGTCGCGCGCGAATTGCTCAACGCCACCAGTGTAACCTAGGGGGCAAGGGGAGCTTTAGCCAGCAGGCGCATGTGTCGATAAAGGGAAATAAGGGGCACGCACACCATGCGGCGCTCATTGTCAGGGAAGGCGTATTTCATTCACACATGAGGTCTTACATGACACCCACCCCTCAATTCCCTACTGGCGGCCTCGGCTTCCGCAATGTGCGGACGCGTCCGCTGCTGCTCGGCGCCTTTGCGCTGACCTGTGCCATCATGGCCACTGTCGCTGGCATTGGCATCTGGGGCATGAGCCAACTTGCCACAAAGGCGAATGCCTCCACCACATTCACCCACTGGGTGTGGGTCATGGGGGCGGCGTTGGTGCTGGCCATCGCGTTCGTCATGACCATCGGGTACACCATCGCCCAGCAATTCATGAAACCGCTCAGCGCGTTGAGCAAGGTCGCCAATCGCGTCGCTGACGGCGAACAATTCACCATCGACGAACTGGTGGCGTGTTATGGGGGCCAAAGTGAGATGGGCCAGGTCACGCTCGCTTTTGGCCGTTTCTTAGCCAATTTCAGTGAATTGGTCACCAGCATCAATAAGCTGTCTGACGGCGAGCTTATCCCCATCGATGCCATTGAAGCACGCTACGCGAACGAGGCGCAAAAAGGCATCTTGGCGAAATCGCTGAACAAGATCATTCATCGCCAGCTTGAATATGCCGACATCGCCCAGCGTATTGGCGAAGGTGAAGTGCCCGATCTCGGCTACATCACCGCACGCTATGAAGGCAAATCCAAAGCCAGCGGCGTCTTCGCGAAAGCGCTGGTGCAGATGTCCGTGAGCCTGCGTGAACTGGTGACATCGGCAGAGCTGCTGTCGCATGGTGAACTCGCGCCCATCGATGCGATTGAAGCGCGCTATGCACACGACGCGCAAAAAGGCATCTTGGCGAAGGCGCTCAATAAAATCATCCACCGCCAGATCGAGTATGCGGATATCGCCCAGCGTGTTGGTGATGGCGACCTCACCCGCATCGACCACATCCTAGCGCGCTATGAAGGGCAGCCCAAGGCGGGCATCATGGCCAAAGCGCTCAACGTGATGATCGAAAACCTGCGCACCTTGGTTGGCCATGTGCACGAAATGAGCGCGGGGGTTGCCACGGCCTCACATCAGATCGTCGAGGCTGCCGAGCAGTCTGGCCACGCCACCGAGCAAGTCGCACAAACCATTCAGCAGGTTGCCGTCGGCGCGCAAAGCCAAAGTTCGCAACTCGCCGAGGCCGCCCAAGAAATCGACCAACTGGCCCAACAAAGCACCGCGCTCCAGACTGAATCGCTGGAAACGATGCAAACGATGGATGCATTGAAGCAAAGCGTCAGCCTCACTTCTGAACGCATCCGTCAGCTCGGCCAGCGTTCGCAGCAAATCGGGCAAATCATTCAGACAATCGATGAAATCGCGGGGCAAACCAACCTGCTGGCCCTCAACGCAGCCATCGAGGCGGCGCGGGCGGGGGAGCATGGTCGCGGTTTCGCCGTCGTTGCGGATGAGGTGCGCAAACTGGCCGAGCGCTCCGCCTCCGCCACCAAAGAGATCGAGCAGATCATCCGTGAGACGCAGCGTGAAACCGTCCTTGCTGTCGAAGCGATGGAGCATGGCGTGACGCAAGTGGAAGAAGGCGTCACCCGTGCCACCCGCACCGAGAGCCAGGCGCAAGCGATGGTGCTCAGCACCGAACATATCACGCAAGCCATCAACAGCGTCGCGAGCGTGGGCGAAGAAAATAGCGCTGCCGCCGAAGAAGTTTCGGCAGCCACGGAGGAGATGGCGGCCCAAGTGCAAGAAACGGTCGCATCGACACAAACCCTGAGCGATTTGGCGACGAGCTTGCGCGAAGCCATCAGCGTCTTTCAATTGAATGGGAAAGCCAGCGACTTGCGAAGCAAGGGTGTGCTCCCCGTGCGCCGCAGTTCGGATTGGGGCGACCAGCGCGCGGCGTAGTTCCTGATGTGCCGCAATGGTCATGGGGGAAATTTCCAGGCTTTTCTTGGGAAATTCCCCCACTTCTTGCGTAAAATGGGGAATCTTGCAGAAAATTTGCCCGATTATGACTAAATATCCATGGTTTGGCTGCGAACTCTGTGATATAGTATCTATAGTTCCACGGAGTGATGTGCTGGCTGGGAAACTGGTGGCGGTGGTTGTGGCTGAGTGTGTGTGGTTGTGGTGAACGCTTCGTCTTGGAATGTGGCGAGACATTGAGAGATAGTCCGTGGCGTGGGCGGTTGTGGTTGTAGATGTGGTTGGGCCTCGGCACTATCTCTCGTTTTTTTCGTTCTTATCTGCTTGCTGGCGGGATCGCATGGTCGATCCCGCCGATTTTGTTTGCCGCTGCCGCGCTAGACTTGGGTGGGCACAGGGGCATTGCCCGTGGGACCATACAGCGCTTCAGCCCGTTCATTGTCAACCTGATAGCGAAAGCCACAGAGCCCGCACTGGGCCACCGTTTTTTTTGCGCCAATCGGGAAAAGCGGAATGAAAAAGAGCGTGAACCAGCGGCGAGATTGCACCGCCGCCGTCATCGCGTCGCGGTGGCAATTTGGGCAGTTGAGCACGCGTTGCCCCAACACATTGTTGCGCGACCGAAAACCCCAAATGATCATGAAAGCAGCCTCTTCATTGTTGCGATTCACCGCGCACCGTGCCACGGCAGATGGCTCATTCTAGCAACCGTTCCCCTGCCTGTCAAGGGCTTGCCTGGGCACGTTTTATAGCCTTGCTGTTTTGTGCCGCGCGGCTACTAGTACAGTGCCCCGTAAAAGAAACCAGGGCCAGGGCAGCGTGCTATACTCTTGGAAACGGTCTCAATGTTCCGTTGACCCGAAAAGGGACAAAAGGCTTTAACGCTGGTCGCATCCCCCGCTCGCTACGCCGCATTTGAGGGAGAGGACGGGGCAAGCCACCAGAAGGAATGCGCTGCGAAACATGCAAAAATGGGATTATCAAACGCTTGAGACGACCGTCGATGCGCGAGAAATCGACGAAATCCTCACGAAAGCTGGCGAAACCGGGTGGGAGGTCGTGGCCGTCACCCCCATCATTGCAACCAATGCCAGCGGTCAAGCCTTCACCAAATGCTTTATCATCATGATGAAGCGCGCCAAAACATAGTTGGCCCCCCTCAGCCCTGGTGCATGTTACGGGGGCGGCTTCCCCACAGCGGCACAGTGGCGTGCTCTTTGAACGTCTCACCCACTAGAGGAGTCAACCATGCGCAATGTTCAGTTGACGGACCGCCCCTTTCCGCGCAGCACAGCGCGCATTCAGGGGCTGGTGACAGGGTTCCATGTGTGGCTCTATCACGCAACGGGGGGGCGGATTGGCCACTATCTTCCGGGGAAGATCCCCACGCTGTTGCTGACCACGGTCGGGCGTAGATCGGGCAAACGCTACACCACGCCGCTGACCTATGTGCGCGACGGCGCGGACTTGGTGTTGATCGCCTCGAACGGCGGCACGGCGACCCACCCAAGTTGGTGGCTGAACCTGCAAGCGCAGCCTGAAACCACCGTGCAGGTTGGCGCGAAGACCTTGCGCGTGCGCGCCGTGCTGGCACCGCCGGATCAACGCACGCGGCTGTGGAACATGGCCGTCGCGGTATACTCCGGCTACACGGGCTATCAACAACGGACAGCCCGCGAGATTCCCGTGGTGGTGCTTCATCCCCTGGGGGCAGATTAGCGACGGCTACGCCACCAAACCATCACGCCGACCCCGCCCCCCGCCAGCACCAACGCTAGGGTCGTCACCAGAAACATCACCCCATATGTGGTGTGCGTGACGCCCAGGCCAAAGAGGGGGAAAAGCACGATCATCGCCAGGCTGAACAGCGCCGTCTGGAAGGAAAGCACCGTCGCGCGCTGGGCCTCGGGGCTGCGCGCATTCACATAGGTGCTGATGGCGGGGCTCAACACTGACGGCGCGGCCTGGGTGACGACCACGAAACCGAGCAGATAGAGCGCGATGCTGGACCCACTCAGCAACACAAGGCCACCAACGCCGATGACAAAGAAGATCACCAGCAGGCGCAGTTCGCGCAGCCGCCTCATCAGCCATGGCGTGATGGCAGTGAAGGCGATGCTGACAAGCATCCCCGCCGCCGCCAATCCGCCGATGATGGCCAACGAAAAGCCCCGGCCATAGAGGTACAACTGCGAATAGTACCCCGTCGTCGCCCAAATGCATTCGATCAAGCCACTGATGAGCAGCAAACCCGCCAGAGCTGGATCGCGCCACGCCAACTGCCAGCCAGCGCGCACATGGCCCAGCGCCGATATTCGCGGCTCCCCCGCCACGTGTGCGATGCCGCGCTGCTCGGGGAGCGGCAGCAACCCCAGCGTGCCGATCAGATAGGCGGCCATTTGGCAAAGGAACGGCAAAAAGATCAATACGCCGCCCAGCACGCCCCCCAACGCGGACCCCACCAACTGCCCCGCGCTAATCAAAATGAATATCTGGCTGTAGACGCGGCTATAGCGGGCGTGGTCGTCTGCATCACCTTGGCGCGTGATCGACCACAAGATGGCCTCTGCCGCGCCGCCCCGAAAAGCGAACGAAGCCCCCGCCAGCGTAAAGCTGAGGATCATCAGCGGCGGCGATGGCATCAAAAAGAACAACACTTCCACCGCCCCCAACACATTGGCCACGATCAAGCTCGCCCGCCGCCCGATGAGATCCGCGAAGGCCCCCGTTGGAACCTCCGCGATGAACTTGGCCACGTGAAAGACGGTCTCGAACAAGCCGATGGTAAACGCACTGTAGCCATGCGTCGCCAGATAGATGACCCACACCGCGTTGGTGAACGTGAGGCTGGTGAAGCCGGTGTAGAAGGTGTAGGCTAAGGTCCAACGCTGCCGTTGCGCTGGCGTGGCAATCACAAGAGGTTCAGGCATCGCGATGGCGGCATCTTCGCGCAAAGTTTCATTCATGGTAAGGCGCTCCCTTGGTCAAAAACAAGACGATCAAGCAAGGGCGAGCCTGGAAGCTAGCGCGGATATGCAAATGCGGCTAAAACGCGGAAGCGAGGACGATCTGGGGCCACACACGAAGGGGTGCCACGCCATGACGTGCATGGGTGGGTCGGGTGGCTCGCGGAACCTCTCGCCGCGTGAGCGCGAGCGCCAGGCTCACGCGGCGAGGGTGCCATTTTCGATATCATTATAGCGGCGACGTTTGTGCTGCCGGATGACGGGCAGCACGCATAGCGTATTCATGGGTACATTCTAGCGCAGAATGAGGGGCAATGCAAGAGCCAACTCCCCCAGAAACGCGCCGTTATTCTTTGCTCAAGGCGCTATCCAGGCGCGAAACGATGGTGGGGCTGAGTAGACCGAGCGCGATCGAAATGCCCGTAAAGCCAAGGATGGCCTTCGTCGTATCCGGATTGTTGATCGTGGTATAGACGCCCAAGCCGATGCTGATGGCTTCGAGCAGCATACCTAGGACGATCACAGCAGGCCTGGTGCGGAGCTTCCCTTCGACAAAAGCCATGCGAAACAGCATGTAGGTGCCAATGACCGAACCTAGAAACGGCAGATAGTGTTGCGTAACGTACAGCATGCTTCCCCCTGATATGATGAAAGCCCTCGATCGGGATACCATAGGCTTCAACGAATGATTGCCAATGCGATAACAGTCGGCTGGGAACCGTTGGACTGCCTCGCCGCATATCGAACAGCAAACATTGATGCAAGCGCGATGAAGCACTGTGTGGTGTGCCGCTGCCCGTGCCTTGCGACCAGGCGCTGTGAAGTAGCTCACCCCTTACCCCTTGGCAGATGATGTATACTAGCGCTCGTGGAGGGTTAGGCTGTATGAGTGATGTACGTGAGCGCATCGAACTGTTGCTGCGGTCGGGGCTTGACGACGACGCGCTGGCGCACGAGATGGAGCCGCTGGCGAAAAATGACGACTTTAGTGAAGCGGCGGATCTCTGGGCCCCCGCGCTCTATGATCGCGATCCGCGCTATTTCGCGCCATTTTTGGCACGGCACCTGAGTTCGTCGGAAGGCCCAGTCATCCATGCATTGCTGCCGCGCATCGAGGCAGCCGGGCAGAGCGACCTCTTCATCGCACTCTATCGCAACGCCATCGATGAAGCGGGCTGGAACAGCGATCTGCGTGCCCTGGTGGACGCCCCCCAAGACGCAGCGCCGTTTGCCCGTGCCATCCATCTGCGCAGCACGGTGCCGTCATCCTACACGCTGGCGGAGGATCTGGCAGCCGCACTCTATCGACGCGCCCCCAGCGCGTTTGCTGCCGAGTTGCTGCCGCATGTGCTGCCGGGCTATGATTGGGCCGCAGGCCGCAACCGGACGTATCAAGAACTGCGCGCAAACGCACGCGCCGCGCAAGATGACGCCGTCACATGGAGCCTCTTTCGCACCTTCGCCGACACGCAAGAATGGACCATCGAGATGACGCGGTTGGCGGCACAGAACGTCCCCGCCAGCGCCATCGTCGCCGAGCTGGAAAAGCGCCGTCTCGACCAGCCCAACACGATGGACCCCGCGTTGCTCGTCAGCTTCTTGGATCGCTATGGCACCACGCTGACGCCCTTCGTCAATGCCAACCTCAAATGGTTTGGGCGCTTACAGACCGATCTGCTGCTCGAAGCGATCCGGCGCATGGGCGATCTGGGGTTGTTTCGCCGGGTTTTCTTTCGGTTCGCCGACAACAGCGCCTGGAATGACGCCATCGCGCAAGCGCTGCGCACGCAGGCAGATGATGCCGCCCTGGCGCAAACGCTGCGCGAGTGGGCACCACCCATTCAGCAACTCGCGCCACGCGATTGGTGGCTCGACGCGGGGAGCGCCAGCACCCTCTACACACGCAACCCCACCCATTTCCGCGATTTCATTTTGCTCACCCTCCACAACCCCGAACCGGCGCTCTTTGACGCCGCCGCCGCGCAAGGCGACGAAGAGCTGCTTGATGCCATCACGTTCGCGGTGCTCGATGAACTGGCAACGACGGTGGCGACGACCTTCCCCAACCAAAAAGCGGTGCAGGCCACGCAACTGAAGGGACGGCAACGCACCTGGCTCGATGACTGGACGCCCCGCCTCTGCGACCGCTTCGATCGCCTTTTCGCGACGTCGCCTCTGACCTACACCCAGCACGCCACGCGCATCCTGGCGCATCCGCTCGGCACCGCCGCCAAGTTGCGCGACGACACCACCCGCAACCCAGTTGCCTACCTCTTTCAGCAGCATCGCGCCGCTTGGGCTCGCGATCCCCGCGCCATCAGCACACTGCTGGAGACGCCTGATGACTCGGTGCAAGAGTGGGCACTGACGTTCCTGCAACAGCCAGGGCCAGACGCTGCGGCACGCGTCACCGAGGCACTGCCATCCCTGATGGCGTTGCTGCTGGGCGATGCCGCGCCATCGCTCAAAAAGATGGCCCTCCGCTGCCTAGAAGCCGCTGCAACCGCGAACCCTGCCTATGCCAGCCAAATCGCCCCGCGCTTGGAAGAACTCATGTATTACGGCAGCACGCATAACCTGGACGAACGGGTGATGGTCAGCTTTGTGCGCGCCCGCCACTTTGCCCAGGCGCAAGCCGTGGGGGCTTAGCCCCTCCGTGGCGCGGCGGCATCTGCGGATGCGGGAGCGCCACGCGTGACTGACAACGACCCGACCAGCAGCCTGCGCAAATAGGTTCGACCCGCGCTCGCCCTGTGCCCTCCGCAGACGGCAGGGGACCATGGGTAGGGCCATCCCAGGAGCATGGAGCACGATGGATATCACCTTGAACTATCCCCGCCCGACGACCGTGGCGGCAGGAACTGAAGCAACGTCGCTGGAATTGGCGGCGAATGACGGGCGCGGCGTGGTCGCCTTTCGCGGGCGCGCCCAGCATCCGCTGGTGTTGCGGCAATTGTTGCTGGCACTGCATGCGACCATCCCCGCCGCATCTCAACGCCGGGGATGGTTAGGCGATGAAGAATGGCGAACCACACTGGACCCCATCGTCTCCGTCTACCCCGACCAACTGGTCTTCGAGGCGTTTAGCAACGACACCTCGTGCTATGCGCGGTTGACGGCCCCCGTCAGCGCCTTTGATGATGCGACGGTCAGCGGCACGGGCACGACCAATATCGACTTCTCGTGGGATCTGCGGCCGCTGCTGCAACAACTGCGCAGCACCACCCCCACCATGCTCACCATCGGCGCTCCCACGACGCCCCTGCCGTTGGGGGCCGATCCCACCGCGCGCCAGGTGGCGCTGCCCGAAGCATGGCTCAAGAGCTTTTTGCAGGTGCAGGGCGCGTTGACGATGCGCCCTTTCACCTTCACTGTGCGCCCGGTGGATCTGCTGTCGATTATCGCCTATCTCGACGAGCATTTTACGCGTCAATCGCCCCAAGGCATGCGCTACGTCTTTTCCCCCGGCGGGCCGCTGAAGGTCGTACTGGAGCCATGGGAGGCGACCTTTCCTTTGCGGGGCACCTTCTACACGGGCTATGAGCGGGTCGTGCGGCTGTGGGGGCGGCGACGCCTGGCGCTGCTGCGCGATGTGCTGCCTTATGCCGACCGCGTGACGGTGGCCGTGTTGGGGCGTGGGTTGCCCCACCTCTACATCTGCCACTGCGGACCATATCGCCTGATGCTGGCGCTGTCGGGGTGGGCCGCCAACGATTGGGAAATGGGCAGTGGCTTCGACCTGCTGGCCGCCTTTCAGGGCGCGACAGCGGAACGCACCGCTCGCGTCGGTGACTTTCTGCAAGCGCACACCGCCGTGCGGGCGGATGAAGTCGCCGCCGCCACAGGCATCGATGCGGGCGAGGTGGACCGCGCGCTCTTCCAGCTCAGCCGAGCCGGGCGCGTCTTGTACGATCCGCTCACCAATGACTATCGCGCCCGCGATCTTTTTGGCGCCCCGCTGGACCTCGAACG
This sequence comes from Ktedonobacterales bacterium, assembly GCA_013815535.1. Lineage (GTDB taxonomy): Bacteria > Chloroflexota > Ktedonobacteria > Ktedonobacterales > JACDGC01 > JACDGC01. The sequence goes on along the minus strand of JACDGC010000016.1, from coordinate 7,359 downwards.
GCTCTTCGTCAGTGATCCTCGTTTAGAGGAGGCACAGGCTTTGATCGAGGGTGGCAAAGTGGTGGTGCGCGGGGTCACCAGCTCTGGAGCCAGCACGAAGGTGCTGGCGCTCGTCCACGCCGACATCGACTACACCGTGACGGTGGGCATCGATGAGAATGGACGGCTGCGCTATGGCAAATGCCAATGCACGTTCTTTCGCATGAACCGGATGTCGCGTGGACCCTGCGAACACATCCTGGCAACGCGCCTGGCCTTCGATACCCCCAGCCCCAGCGATCCCGTCGGCGCCACGGCGACGGACGACGACGACTGGGATGAGGATGACGCAACCAACGCCGCTGTTGACGACGACGATGAGGATGACACGGACGACGCCTCGTTCTGATACTGATCTTCCGAAAGTTGATGTACGTAACCATGGCGAACTTTTTCCGGCGACTCTTTCGCCGCAACGCTCTAAAATCCGATATCGTAGCGGATGCGCCGCCAGTGACACCAACCATCGTGCCGACACCACCAGAGGCGCTGGTGATGCCCACCGCAGCCTTGCCCTTGCAGACGCCCATTCAGGTGGAGCAAGTGGCCCAGGCGGCAGGCGCAGTGGCGTATGTCATCCTGCCCAGTGCTTCGGCGGAGCCGACACCCACCCCAGTGGCCGTGCCTGACGCGACACCCCTCCCGACGGTTACCGTCAATGGTGTGGCCTATGCTCAAGATGACCTGGACGAACGGGCACTCCGCGACCGCGCGACCTTTGGTGACGAGCTTTGGGGCATCGCCAATGGCAAGGAAGCCAACACAACGGATGCTGAAAAATTGGCACGCTTGGGATTGCCATTGCTGTTGAGCGAACAAGATGTGGCTGACCTGCTGGGGATCCCCCTAAATCGGCTGCGCTGGTTCACCTTTGATAGAGCAGCGGATACCACTTGGCACTATGTGCGCCGTGTGGTGCCCAAGCGCAGCGGGGGCGAGCGCGTCATCCTCGCGCCCAAGCAGGAATTGAAGGCGCTGCAACGCAAGGTGCTCAGCGACATCGTCGGGCGTGCGCCTGTCGCGTTGGCGGCGCATGGCTTCGTGCCAGGCAAATCAACCATCACCAATGCGCGGCAGCACGTTGGCAAAGCGGTGGTGCTGAAGCTCGACCTGCAAGACTTTTTCCCCAGCATCACGTTCGCCCGTGTGCGGGGGCTGTTGATCGCGCTGGGCTATGCCTACGCGGTGGCCTCGACGCTGGCCCTGTTATGCACCGAATATGACCGCGAAGAATATACGCGCGACGGCACGCGCTACTTCATCAGCGTCGGCCCGCGCCACTTGGTGCAGGGCGCGCCCACCAGCCCCACCCTGGCAAATCTGGTCTCTTGGCAACTCGACCGACGGTTGACGGGGCTGGCCGGAGCCTTTGACTTCACCTACACCCGCTATGCCGACGATTTAGTTTTTTCAGGTGACAACCCTGATGTCGTGCAAAAACTGCGCTTCTTGACGGAGCGGATCATCCGCGACGAACATTTCACGGTGAATCGCAAGAAGACGCGGGTCGCCCGCCAATCCGCCCGCCAGATCGTCACGGGCCTGGTGGTGAATGAGGCCGTGGCGACGCCACGCGACCTGCGCCGCACGCTGCGCGCCATCTTGCACCACGCTGAAAAAGAAGGCTTGGCCCAGCAAAACCGTGAGGGGCGCAAAGACTACCCCGCCTATTTGCAAGGGATGATCGCCTATGTCAATGCGGCCAGCCCCCGACACGCAGCGGTGTTGCGTACGCAATTGGGCAAGCTGCGGGGGCAAGCATGACATGCCCCCGCACGTTATGGTAGAGCTTGGTTGCCAGCCAGATTGCATTTAGCCCGTTTGGGCTAGGACCATATGGGCAATTAGCGGGGAGCCGTCCGAGCGGACTATAATGCCAGAACACAAGGTAATGCAAGCGACGGGTATTAAAACATGTGTTTCATACATGTGTTCCATATCCCGGCCTGAGGATGTTGGGCATGACAACGGTTGGGGACCTGGGCGAGTTTGGCCTGATCGCGCGGCTGACGGCGGCACTGCCACCCCATGGGGGAGTGGTGCTGGGCGTCGGCGACGATGCGGCTTTGCTCGATGTCGGGAACGCGACCCGTCTGCTCGTGGCAACATGTGATGCCCAGGTGGAGGGCACGCATTTCCGGCTAACCTCCGCCACGCCTGAGGAAATCGGGCGGCGGGTGCTGGCGGTGAACCTCAGCGACATCGCGGCCATGGGTGGCATACCACAATTCGCCTTGATCTCGCTGCTGGTCCCGCTTGATATGGATGTGGCAGTGCTGGATGGCATTTATGCGGGGCTGCGAGCCGAAGCGACACAGTTTGGCGTGGCCATCGTTGGGGGCAATGTCGCCCGCAGTGAACGGTTGGTGCTCGACATCACCCTGCTGGGGTCGGTGGCGCGCGCGGGGGCATTGCGACGCGATGGCGCGCATGCTGGGGATGCGTTGTTGGTGACGGGCACACTCGGCGCGGCGGCGGCGGGGCTGCGGCTGCTGGAAGATCCCACGCTGGCGGCACGTTTGGCAGCATGGGACTGCCAGCCGTTGTTGGCGGCGCAACGGACGCCCGTGCCGCGCGTCGCTGCCGGGCAATGGTTGGCGCGCCACGGTGCCACGGCGGCACTGGATGTCAGCGACGGGCTGGCGGCGGATCTGGCCCACCTGTGCGCGGCCAGCGGGGTGGGGGCGGTCGTGCAGGCCGCCGCGCTGCCGATCTCGGTGGCAACCAAGGCTGTGGCAATGGAACTTGGCGTGGTGCCAGAGGATCTGGCACTGTTTGGCGGAGAAGATTACGAACTGCTCTTCACGGTGCCTGCGGAGATCGCTGACGAGTTGGCAGAAAACATGCTGGCTGAGATTGAAATCCCCGTCACTGTGATTGGGCATATCCAGGCCGAGGGCGGCCTCGAACTGGCGCGCATGGGGCAAAAGGTGCCGCTTGCGCCCAAAGGGTGGGATCACCTGCGGGCGACCCATACGACCGAATAGAAAGCTGTCATAGAACCATGAATAGCCTTGAAGTCGATCGACTCGATATCGAAATTGCCAATTTGGCGGAGCGAATCACCGATCTAGGAACCTATGTCGAAGAAATGTTTAAGAATGCGATCTCGTTGTTGTTTTCGCGCGATTGGAGTAGCCTGTATACCATCTTTCAATCCGCGCCAGACGTTTCACCCGTGACGTTGGTGGGCGAAGCCGTGGGCATCATCGCGCGCTGGGGCCCCACCGAGGAACGGTTGCGGACCGTGGTGGCTTTGCAGCAAGCGGCAGATGGTTTCGATGGCATCCTGCGCACGGTGACGCACATCAGCGACAAAGCACGCCAGATGGATGATGAGATCGAGGTCTATTTCGCGCGGATGGGGCAAGATAGCTATCATGCGTTTTATAAGCTCATTCAGTCGGCCCACATCCAGTTGCGCGGCTGCATCGTGGCACTCTGCACCAAGCAAGCAAACTTAGCAACGAATGTCATCGCCCAAGACGGCGTGCTCGACCATGCCTATATGGAGATGCAAACCGTAACAAAGGCTGCCATCATGGCCGATCCGTCGCTGTCGTTGCCACTCGGTCTCATCTCGGTCATCGTGGCCGATATCGAATCGCTGGGCAATGGCGTGACGCGCATTTGCCAGCGCATCGAGACGATCTCGCGGGGGGTGTCTTCATCCTTCATTCCGGTGGTCAGCCGCGAATATAGCATGCCCGCCGTTGGCTAGCTCGGCAAATGGCCCCAGATGGTGCTGCACCCACCGCAGCACCTCGGCCAGCCCCGCATGCGCCCCCACCTGCGTGGGGGCATCCAACACCGCCGCCGCGAATTCGTCCTCATCCAGCACCAGGGTTTGTCCATCCGCCTGCACCCAGACATCGAGCAGCAGATCAACATAGGTGATATCCGCTGCGGTGAAGATGGCTGGGTGGGTGATGTTGCAATACCACCCCTTCAGGGCATTTTCATCCCCGCTGCCGACGCGCATGATGTTGAACCACTGGTCCCCATAGAAATATTCGGTGAAGCGATCACCCGGCATGAATACAGTGTAACCCAGGTCACGCCGCGCGCGATCCCACTGCGCGCCAATGACACGCAGTGGGCCAGCCTGATGGAGCACCGTGCCAGCATAGCGCGTCTGTTCGTTGCCCGACGCATCACACTTGCGTACCAGCATGGACAGGGCTTGCTCTGCCCCTACCCGCGCCCCTGTGCTGCCCCCATCGTTGGCCATACATCCCCCATGTTCACCCGTGCGTCAGAGTCCCAGTTCGGTGCGGAGTGCCTCGAAGTCGGCCAGCGGCAGGCTCAGCAGGGTCGCTGAGCGCCCATGGTCTCCGTCACTCAGGCGCAATGCCGTGCGAATCGCCATCCCTTGGGCTTCTTGCACGATGTCGGCCAGCGCGGTGCCAGATTGCACGCGCTGCGTCACATCCAAGGTCAGTCGTTCGAGGTTCGCCGAGAGGATGATGTGCTCTGGCAAGATCAAATCGCCTCGGCTCAGCGCCACCGCGCGCTGGATCGTGTTTTCCAGTTCGCGCACATTGCCGGGCCAATCATAGGCCTCCAATTTTTCCAGCGCTTCAGCGGTGATCGTCGCCTCGGGCGTGGTCGGCGAGAAACGATGCAGTTTCAAGAAGTGTGCCACCAGCGAAGGAATATCATTCTTGTGCTCGCGCAGCGGCGGCATGTGCATGGTGATGACATTGAGGCGATAGTACAGATCTTGGCGGAAGCGATGCTCCTGGACCTCTAGTGGCAGATTCTTATTCGTCGCGGCAATGACCCGCACATCCACATCAATCGTGTCAGTGCTGCCAAGCCGCACAATCTGGTGCGGCGGCTGCAAGACCTTGAGGAGCTTGGTTTGCGTGGTCAGCGACATTTCACCGATCTCATCCAAGAAGATCGTACCCTTGTTGGCGGTTTCAAAGTAGCCAATGCGCGTTTTGTCGAGCCCTGTATAGGCACCCTTTTCGGCGCCAAAGAGCGCTGCCTCCAGCAATGTCTCGGGCACCCCGGCACAGTTGAAGGTGATGAATTGGTTGCGCCGCCGATCGGATGACTGGTGAATCGTCTCGGCGAGTTTGGATTTGCCGGTGCCCGTCTCGCCCGTGATCAGGATGGTGGAAGGCGTGCGCGCGACCCTGCCAATGGTCTTGAAGATTTCGAGCATCGCCGGACTTTGCCCAACGATCTTTTCGCTGGGGTCCAACTCGGGGATATCTGCCAGCTTATGGTCGCGCTTCAAGTGCGCAGTGTGCAGGCCCTTGCGCACCGCATCCAAGACGACGCTGCTATCCTCGAAAGGTTTGTGCAGATAATCAATCGCGCCAAGTTGCATCGACTTGATGACGGTCTGCACCTGACTGCGCGCGGTGATGAGGATGACGGGGATGTCGATGCCCTGATTGAGCAACTCTTGCTGAATCTGCGAGCTATCCATGTCAGGCAGATAATGATCCAACAAGACCAAATCGGGACGCTGTGCGACGGGACCCGTGAGGATGGTTAGCGCTTCGTCCCCCATGCCAACCTCGCTCATCTGGAAGTGGCCCTCATCCTCTAACCAGGCATGCAACAGCGCACGAATCGCCTCGTCGTCTTCCACGACTAAAATGCGGTCTACATCAACAGTCATTGTTCCCACCCTTTGTGTCGCCTCGTCGGGTTGCATAATCGCGCCTCCGTCTCAGCGCAGCCGTGCCTGCCAAATGTGCGTGCCGCCTCTGCTCAGGCTCGCTACGCGATCCACTCCGCCAGCCGACCGCTGCGCTGCATCCTTGTGCGGCGGGACTCGTGTGCCCGATGGCCTTTGTGATCCTCGTTACGCGTTTCGATACTCAGGTATTGTAGCATGCACGACACACGATGACGAACGAAGTGGGTGGTGTAAAGGATGCCACCAATGATACGGCAAGTAGCATGCCATCTCTACTCCGTAATTTTACAAAATAGGAGGGAAGTATGCGGATTCTCTGAAACAGCCCCCTTGATAGAGCGCACTGCACCGTGGGACAGCATGGGGTGTATTCGCGGAGGGTGTGGTATACTGCGGTGTCCCCGATTCCCGCTTTTCATCTGAAGGAGCGCCCCGCAATGGCACTGACGGTCGGCATCATCGGCCTGCCTCTTTCTGGCAAAACCACGCTCTTCAATGCGCTCACCCGCGCGGGCGTGCCCATCACGAATTATCCCACCAGCACGGTGCAGGCGAATAAGGCCATCGTCAATGTCCCCGATGAGCGGGTGGATCGTTTATCAGAGATCTTCGTTCCCAAGAAGCAGACCTATGCCACGGTGGAGTTCGTGGATGTCGCGGGCCTCAACAGCGCCACCCCCGATGAGCAGCGCCAGGAACTCAGCGCTGAATTTCTCGGCCACATCCGCGTGGCCGATGCCTTGGCAGTGGTCGTGCGCACCTTTGCCAATGCCTCTGTGCCGGGCGATGTCGACGCCGCGCGCGACCTGGACGATCTGCTGACGACGCTGACCCTGACGGACCTCGCCACGGTGGAACGCCGCGCCGAGCGCACCGCCAAGGCCGCGAAAAGTGGCGACAAAAAATTCGTCGCCGAGCTTGAGGTGCTCAAGCGCGTGCAGGCAGCACTGGGCGATGGCACGCCCGCTTCAGACATCCCCCTGTCGAACACCGAGAAGCCGATCATCGACGAACTCTTCTTGCTGACATTGAAGCCACGCCTCTATGTCGCCAACGTGTCGGAAACGACGCTGGCCGAGGCGACGCCATTGCTGGCCAGCCTTGCCGCCACCCCTGTGGCTGAGCTCGAGGCCCAGGTGGCCGCGCAAACGGGCGAGTTGCGGGCGGTCGCGCAGATCGGTGCGCGGGCACGGCGCGAAGACACTGTTGCCATCGCCGTCTCAGCCAAACTCGAAGCGGAACTCAACGAACTCTCCCCTGCCGACGCCGCCGAATATCTCGATGCCTTGGGGCTGCCCGTCCTGGGCGCGGACCGCGTCATCCAGGCGGGCTATCGCGCGCTCGACCTCATCACCTTCTTGACGGCGGGCGAAGACGAAGTGCGCGCATGGACGGTGAAGGCGGGCTCACGCGCCCCCACCGCAGCGGGCAAAATCCACTCGGACATCGAGCGGGGCTTCATCCGTGCTGAGGTGGTGCGCTATGACGACCTGCTCGCTGCGGGCGGCTTCGCGGGCACGCGCGAGAAGGGCCAATTCCGCTTGGAAGGCAAAGATTACATCATCCAAGATGGCGATGTGGCCCACTTCCGCTTCAACGTCAGCAAATAGCTCCCATGCGCTCGACCAGAGGCGGTGTCTCACACACTCGCTGCATCTGGT
>JACDGC010000457.1 GCA_013815535.1 Ktedonobacterales bacterium | reverse complement strand
CCCCCGCCCCGACCATTGCCCAATGGCAAGCGGGCTATGCCCACACGGCCTGTGTGCTCGTCACTTTCACGGGCGCGGAGGCGGTGGTCACCTCCGCGACGGCGGGTTACACGGGCATCGGCACTGCCATGGTGGTGCCCATCAGCTTCGCGGCGGTGGGTGACGACAGTTCGCTTCAACAATTCACCGGCACCTATGCGGTGCGCTATGACCCCACGCAGGGGCTCAGTGCGTCTGGCTATTTGGATCTGGATGTCTCGCACATCAGCGTGGTAGGGTGAATGACGCGGATGGCATGACGACGCGGAAAGCCGCCGTGCTGCCCAGAAGACATGCAGAGCGAATGGAGTTTCAGATGCCCGCTGGTCCACCCCTTCAGCCACATGATGTTTTCGTGACCGACTTCCCCTTTACCGCGCCCGATCAAGCGCGGGTGCAGGCGGCGCTTGGCACGCGCCGCGCCATTTTCGCGGCGGGGCATGATGGATTGGGGGCAATGCTGGCCGCGCAGCCCGCTGCCACGATCGTGTGCAGTTTTTCCCCACCCGCCGATGTTCTTTCGGTCGCGCCGGGGGTGCGCTGGCTGGCATTACCCTCGGCGGGCGCCGACATCGCGCTGGCGCGGGGCCTCATTCGTCCGGGTGGCCCCGTGGTGACGACGGCGGCGGGCATCCATATGGTGCCGATGCGCGAACACATCTTCAGTGTGATGCTGCTGTGGTTGCGCGGGTGGCCGCAGCGCCTGGCCGCTCAGACGCGGCATGCCTGGCTGCGCGATGGCACGTTCTGGGGGCAGCGCGAACTGGCGGGCGTGACGCTGGGCATCATCGGCCTGGGGGCCATTGGGCGCGGGGTGGCACGGCTGGGGCATGCCTTTGATATGCGCGTGGTTGCCACCCACCGCTCTGCCACGGCTGGGGCCACGGACCCTGATGTGGATGCGCTCTTGCCCCTTGCCCAGTTGCATGACCTGCTGGCACAATCCGACTTCGTGGTGCTGGCGCTGCCCAGCACCCCTGCGTCACGCGGCCTGCTCGGTGCGGCGGAACTGACCGCCATGCGCCCCCATGCTTTCTTGGTGAATATCGCGCGTGGCGACATCGTCGACGAAACGGCGTTGATCGCCGCGCTGCGCGCTGGCACCATCGGGGGAGCGGGCCTCGATGTCTTTGCCCACGAGCCGCTGCCCCCCGAAAGCCCACTGTGGGATATGCCCAACGTCATCATCTCGCCCCACATCGCCGGACCCACCGACCGCTATAGTGAGCGTTTCACTGACCTTTTCCTCGACAACCTCACCCGCTTCGACAATGGCCAACCACTGCGCAATGTCGTTGACCCCAATCGGGGGTATTAACGTGCTGGTGGCGTGCTGGCAAGCTGTGATTTTTATGGATTGCCAAACCCTGAGGAAATCTCGCTGGGGGGTGGCAAAGGGATTGTTACCCCTGTGTTCCATCCAGTGAATTGCACGGTTTCATCAATCCTGAAGCTTGATGCGCCAGTGGGATTTGGCGTCGCTGTGCTGATAGCGCTTGCAAAGTTAGCGCTTTCCGCTAAACTGATCTTCGCTGGATAATACGAATCCTCGAAGATCCAAATATCTTCGCTATATGTGATGTTGGCATTGAGGTTTTGCGCGATGGCGGTGAAGGTCGCGCTCACCCCTGGTGTGGCACTGGCTAAAATGCTGCCAAGTGTGGCATGCACATGCCACGCCTTTTTCCCGTTGATGATGTCCTCACCGATGACTTGCTGCTGCTGCAATTGGCTAAAGTCGAGATAATTACTGCCAGTCAAGCCACTTGTGCTGCCAGCCATGCCTTTCACGTCGAGTTTAAGCCACGGTTTCGTCACATCTTTGGTGAGGAAAGGCTCTTTGAGATACACCGCATTCTCATCGATGATCTCTTCTATCTCACTACCCCCCACCCCCAGGCCAACAACGGATGAACGCAGCGTGATGTGCACGCGTGCTGGTGACTTGGTGATGACCCCTGTGCCATTCAACGTGGTCGAGGTGGTTTGTGGCTTGCCTTGGAGGACAAATGCAATGTTGCTGGTGCCTGTAAGGGTAAACGACGTATCGCGCAGATTGCTTTGCCCCACATGGTTCAGAATCCGCACCGCCTGAGCGGGATCCCCATCCACTGGGTGAGGTGCCGCATGGCTGTGTAGATAGAGGGTCGTGCCAAAACCACCGATCAGCGCGATTGCGAGCACTAATGCAGTGATGGCAGCAAATGGATTGCGCCGCTTTGGGGGTTCGGCGGGGGCTGGGTCAACACCATTGCCGAATTGGGGGATGGGGTGTGCCATCAGCGGTTCGTCGCTTGGCGCGGGCGAATAGGGCGGTTGGGGGTCCATATGTGGTTGCATGACAACTCCTATTTGAAAAAAGCCGATCAGGGTGAGTGCTTGATTGCCGCACAAGTATAGCTGATTTGGCGGCACTGTCAACCATCGGGCTCAGCATGGGGGTTCGCGCTTTGCCTGGTTGAGACGCGGTAAAGAATGTGTAAGCATCACTCCGGCGAACTGGTTTTTGTCTTGCGATGAGGGAGTCAGTGAGATTACCCTTAGAACAGAGCGAAACCAGTGCGGTTTCTTCCGACTGGCGGCTATAACTTGAATCATCACCCTTGGAGCGAAATGATCATGCAGACGAAGATGGCGATGAGCGTCGCGGCGCTGGCCCTGTTGCTGACAGGCTGCTCGACAGTCACCAGCACGACGGCGGGCAATTCAACCAAAACCGACCACACCACCAGCATCGGCAGCGTGGGGGCGCCTGCCAGTTCCAGCGCGGCGACCTTGGAAGATTCCGTGGTCAGCGCGATCCAAAAAGTGCAGCCCGCCGTGGTGGAAGTGACCGTCACCACCGCCAATGGTACCGCGTTGGGCAGTGGTTCGATCATCACCTCAGATGGCTACATCTTGACGAATGACCATGTGGTGCAGGGTGGCACCAGCTTCCAGGTGACGACTTCTGGTGGCAATTACACCGCCTCGGTCAAGGGGACCGATCCGGCGGACGATCTGGCGATTCTCAAGATCAATGCGAATAAAGCGCTGCCGACCATCGCGTTCGCCGACTCTTCCAAGGCATTGGTGGGGCAGTTCGTCATCGCTGTGGGCAATCCGCTCGGCGTCGGGCAGAGCGCGTCTTTCGGCATCATCAGCGCGCTGAACCGCAATGTCAGCGAGGCACCGAATGGCCCCGCCAACATCATCCCCAACGCCATCCAGACGAGCGCACCGATCAACCCTGGCAACAGCGGCGGTGCCTTGATCGACCTATCGGGCAATCTGGTGGGCATCCCCACGCTGGGCGCGCTGGACCCTGAATATGGGAACACGCCCGCGAGTGGCATCGGCTTCGCCATCCCCTCCAATCACGCGCAGACCATCGCCAACCAGATCATCAACAGCGGCAAGGTCACGAACACGGGCCGCGCGTACCTGGGGGTCGATACCGTCAGCATCACCCCCCAGATTTCCCAGTCGTACAATCTGTCCCTTGATCATGGTGCCTACATCCAGCAAGTGATCGCCAACACCCCCGCGCAAGCGGCGGGGTTGAAGCAAGGCGACATCATCTACAAAGTGGATGGCACGAACGTCAATGCCACCGCAGACCTGGGCAATTACCTGACCACGAAAGTGCCCGGCGACCAAGTGACGATTTATGTGAATCGTAACGGCAACAATGTGCAGGTCAAGGCCACGCTGGCCACCTTGCCCGCTGGTGCCTAAGAAACGAACAACTACGACACAGCCCCGCCCTTCTGGTTGGAAGGTGCGGGGCTACTTGCATCGAGTCCTCAGATTGCTGTGCTGGGGAGCGCCCAGCCTTCGCCATGCGGGCCACTGGTGAGGATCTGTGGGCCAGCCGCTGTCATGGCGATGGTGTGCTCGAAATGGGCACTGGGCAGACCGTCACAGGCGACGATCGTCCAATGATCATTGGTGACGCGCACTTCCCCCGATGCCTGATTGACCATCGGCTCCACCGCGATGACGATGCCGGGTGCCAAGATGAAATCTTCGGTGCGCTCGAAATGTGGATCGGTGTAGTTGGGGACGCGGGGGTCTTCCCATAAGCTC
>JACDGC010000456.1 GCA_013815535.1 Ktedonobacterales bacterium | reverse complement strand
GGGGGCTGCGCCCCCCCGAAGACCCCCCCGAGCTACGATGCTTTCAATTCTTCCTCCAGTTGACGAGATAACCCTACGAAGCATTTGGTAATGATGGCAAGGGCTTGAGCCCCCACGGCATGGGTCAAATAAGAGCGGCTCATCTCAAGTGACCGGGCAATGGCCGTGACGCTCTCGCCTTGCAAATAACGGCGCGTCATATACTCCGCCAGGAGGAGTTGTTTCCGCCCACATTCTTGGCTAATAACAATAGCTTGCTGGACCGCTTGGCGCAACTGCACCTGTAACGCCTTACCATGGGCGAGCAGTTCATGAGGATGCGCCCTGGCCCATTGGTGGACACTTGGCAAACGGCTGAGCGTCGGATAATCATCCAAGATAAACCGGTCATCAAGAGAATGAAGCGCCTTAGCCACCAGCTTGGCGAAGGCTTCCCGTTGCTGCTGACGGGACTCTAAGTCAATTACATTAGCCATGGTTGCTGTCCTTTAACTATGAAAGTTCCGCTCTACGCCTCATCTTAACGTAGAGTGGGAATGTCGAACTGCTCTAAATCAAGTAACCACGCAGGAACAATCAGAGAAGGGTAGTTTACAGGGGCTAGTCGAGACGGGCACGATTCACCTCGTCGTCACCTCGGGGCTGAAGGTGACGTTGGTGGCTGAGATCGTGGGACGCTTGGCCCGCCCATTCGGGCGCATGCTTGGCCCAGGGTTGGCGCTCGGGGGCATCATAGGGTATGTGATCCTGAGTGGCGCGGGGCCAGCCGCCATTCGCGCGGGCATCATGGGAGCGATCCTCATTTTGGCGCGCGCGCTGGGGCGCGACTACGATGTGTTACGTGCGCTGGGTTTGGCGTGTTTCATCATGACGCTCGTCCAACCGACGATCTTGTGGGATGTTGGCTTCCAACTCTCGGCGGTGGGGACGCTGGGGATCGCCATTTTGGGTGAACGGCTGCGCGCACCATTGCAGGCGCGCCTGGGCAAAGGCCGCGTTGGACGCGTCGCGGCGGATGTGCTGGCGGCGACGCTGGCCGCGCAGATCGCCACTTTCCCCATTGTCGCGCTGAATTTCGGCATCATCTCTTTCGTCTCGCTGCCTGCCAATCTCGTATTGGTGCCACCGCTCCCATTGTTGATCGTGCTGGCAACCCTGGTCGCCGTGGTGGGGGCCATCAGTCCCGCGCTGGGGAGCATCGTCGGCGCGGTGGTCTGGCCGTTGGCCCGCGCGGCAGACGGCATCATCGAGGGGCTGGCTCACCTGCCAGGGGCCTATCTCGCGGTGGGGGGCATCCCCACGTGGTTGACGCCGCTCTGGGTCATCATTCTGGGCTGCGTGCCGTTGCTCTGGCGAGCGCCGGAGCGTGCTGCGCCAGCCGCGACGCCAGCGCCAGGCATGCCGCGTCCGTTGCGCTGGGCCATCGCGCTCACCCTGGCGTTGGCGCTTTTTGGCGGCGCGGTGGGGGTGAACGCCGCATCCGTGGGCAGCCGCACCACGCTGACGTTTTTGGATGTTGGCGCGGGTGGCCCGGCAACGCTGCTGCGGTTGGCATCGGGCCGCGTCATCTTGATCGATGGTGGTGCCAATGGCCCCGCGCTGGTGCAGGCCCTCGCTACTGCGCTGCCCTTCTGGGCGCACCAGATCGATCTCGTGATCGTGACGGATGTGCGGAGTGGCCATTTCGCTGGGCTGGCGGCACTGCTGGGGGCTTACCACATCTCCGAAGTGGCTGACCCTGGGGCTCTGCATCCCACGCGTGATTACACTGCTTGGTATGCTGACCTGCAAGCGGCGCGGATTCCCTTGGTGCGACTGCACATGGGGGATGTCATTCAGCCCGATCCGGCGACGCGGCTGGAGGTGCTGGCGCCTGCCGTGCTGACGCCCACCAGCGTCGGGCAAGAAGACACCAATGCCTTGGTGCTGCGGCTGGTGACGCCCGCGCTGCGCGTCCTTTTCGCTGGTGAGGCGGATGATGCCGCGCTGGCCCAGGCCACCAGGGCGGGCAGCCAACGCGCCGATGTCGTGCAACTGTGCCAGATCTCCACTGATGGCATCCTGAGTGGGAGGGGGGAGGCTGACCTGCTGCGACTGGCCGCGCCCGCGCTGGTCGTGGTGGCGCCATCTGCCCGCGCTCCGGCGAGCACCGGCACCGTGCCCACTCCAGACGATCCGGCGGCCATCCCCGGCATGGGGGTCATTCGCACGGCGCAGTCTGGCACGCTCACCCTTGCCACAGATGGCAGTGCTTGGTGGGTCGCCGCGTGAAGTGCGGGGGCAGCCTCAATCAACCAGTTGCCAGCGCAGGGCGTCCCAGCGCGCCCATGGGAGGGTGGTGGTCAGGTGCCAGACGTTCCCTTGGGGAGCCCGACGCAGCGGCAGATGAAGCCGCGCCGCCTCCGCTGTGGGACCGATATGGGCCAGCCAGCGCGCCCGCAGTACGTTGGGCGGGGCATCCAGCACGCCCGCCGCCAGCAGGGCATGCATCTCGGCATCATCTGGCGCGCCAAACCAACACAGCGTTTCATTCCAGATGCGCAAGAGCGCCAGCCGCAGCTTCTCGCTTGCCAGCGGATCGATGTGGGCCATGCGGCGCACCCAGGCGGCGGCATAGGCAGCGTGCTGTTGTTCTTCGCGCAAGATTCCCCGTGCCAGTACAGCGAGGTTTGGCTCGCTAGCGGCCAGCAGTGCCACAAAAATGATGCTGAGCGCGCCATCAAAGAGGAAACTGGCGGCAGCGGCATCAACCTCGGTCGCCAAGGGGGCACGCAAGAAAGGGATGCAGGCGAACTCGTGCGCCGCGAAAAAAGCCGACTCGGGGTCGCGCGCTTCGGGATGCAACACGGCAAAGAGGGCGTGCGCATGGCCACGTTCGTGCTGGGCCATGGCATCAACGGTGAGTGTGGCGGCATCCAAATGCGACGCTCGCGCGCTCCATTCGGCGTAGCGCAGCCCCAGCGCAAACTCGTTGCCCGCCACGCGCGCGATGAAGGCGCGCGTCGCCGTGTTGGATGCTTCATACATGGTGCACGCCCCTTTCTCGCAGATGTGCCCATCTTTGGTCATATTCTGCCTCTTATGGATTATAACGGAAGAGGCCACATTCTGGTCATTCAACGAAAATCCGTGGAGATACCATCCCTGGCCCCCCACCGCGCTACCGCTCCATGGATTGCTGATGCGAGCGTTGCTGCATCCTCTGGGCAATTGCCTGGGCGTTCGCGCATCTGTGCCCACCCCACCGCAGGTGGCGCAATTCAGCCACTTTCCGCTATGCTCTAAGACGAAACACCCACGCCCCCAAAGGAGCCACACTCTCATGAGCCAGGAAGTGACGCAGCGTAAAGTCGAACACGTGCAAGTGGCGCTGGCGCACGACTTGGCCGCGCCCCAGGCGGCCTCATGGGCCGACATTCACTTGATTCATCAGGCGTTGCCCGAGGTAGATCTGGGCGAAATTGACACGAGTATCGACTTCCTGGGTAAGCGTCTGCGTGCGCCTATCTTCATCTCGTCGCTCACGGGTGGTCACCCAGACGTGACCGCCATCAATGGGCGACTGGCGCGCGCGGCGGAGCATTTCGGCCTGGCGATGGGGGTGGGGAGCCAACGCGCGGCCATCGTCGCGCCCGATCTCGCCGCCACCTATGCCGTCGTGCGCGCCCAGGCTCCCAGTGCCTTTATCATCGCCAACATCGGCGCACCGCAGCTCATTCCGCAGGCGCGCAAACAGCCCTTCACCGTCGAAGACGCCCGCAGCGCGGTGGCGATGATCGGCGCGGATGCCCTCGCCATTCACTTGAACTATCTGCAAGAAGCAGCCCAGCCCGAGGGCGATGGCAACGCGCGTGGCGCCCTGGCCGCCCTGACCCGCATGGCGGCGGAGGTTGGCGTGCCCATCATCGCGAAAGAGACGGGCGCGGGCATCAGCCGCGAGGTGGCGCGCAAGCTGCGCACGGCGGGGGTGAGCGCCATCGATGTTGGCGGCGCGGGTGGCAGCAGCATGGCCGCCATGGAAGCAGTACGTGCCGGCCAGCGGGGCGACACACAGACCCAGGCGGTCGGCGACCTCTTTCGCGCATGGGGCATTCCCACACCAATCAGCG
>JACDGC010000455.1 GCA_013815535.1 Ktedonobacterales bacterium | reverse complement strand
CTTTGCATCATTCATGGGGGGTGTTTCCTTCTTGACGAGTGCGCCACCAATCGCGGAAGGTTTGCTTGGGCAAGGGGGCTAAGTCGCGTGCCACCGACCAGCCCGCCAGCGGCCCTGGCAGATGATCGATGGTGCCATTGTGGATGAAGAAGCCCTGCCCGGCACGCCCAAGCCGCTGCGCGCGCTCATATTGCTTGGGGTGGGCAAAGACGCGCGCGAGTTGTCGCATCGTCACTGCCTCGGGGTCCAGCGGCCCCGCATGGCTGGCGATCTGCCCACGCAGATGCAGCAGCACCTCGGGGATGTTGATGCTGACTGGGCAGACCTCGTAGCATGCGCCGCACAGCGACGAGGCATAGGGCAGCGATTTCGCTTGCTCGACCCCGATCATTTGCGGCGTCAAGATCGCGCCGATGGGGCCAGGATACACCGAGCCATAGGCATGCCCCCCTGTGCGGGCATATACCGGACAGATGTTGAGGCACGCCGAGCAGCGGATGCAGTGCAGCGTCTGCCGCCCCACCTCGTCAGCCAGCACGTTGGTGCGTCCGTTATCCAACAGCACCAGATGGAAGGTTTGGGGGCCATCCCCTGGCGTCACACCCGTCCACAGGCTGGTGTAGGGGTTCATTCGTTCGCCGGTCGAGCTACGCGGCAACAATTGCAGAAACACGCTGAAGTCGTCGAAGGTCGGCAGGATCTTCTCGATGCCCATCACCGTGATGAGCGTCGGTGGCAGGGTCAGGCACATGCGTCCGTTCCCCTCGGATTCCACGACACAGACCGTCCCCGTCTCGGCGATGGCGAAGTTCGCCCCCGAGATGGCCACCTGGGCGTTCAAGAATTGCGCACGCAGATAGCGTCGCGCCGCCCCCGCGAGGTCTTTGGGGTCGTCGCTGAGCTCTTGCCCCTGGGCGATGGTGCGCAAAAAGAGTTCGCGGATCTCGCTGCGATTCTTGTGGATGGCAGGCACCAGGATGTGGGAGGATGTTTCCCCAGCGAGTTGGATGATGAGTTCGGCTAGGTCTGTTTCGATGGCGGTGATGCCTTCGGCGGCGAGTGCGGCATTGAGGTGGATCTCGTCGGTGGTGAGCGATTTCACCTTCACCACGTGCTCGGCCCCCGTCGCATGGATGATGCCCGTGATGAGGGCGTTGGCTTCCGCCGCGTCACGTGCCCAGTGGACCTGCCCACCCGCTGCCGTGACCGTCGCTTCCAATTGCAGCAGATAGGTGTCGAGGTGCGCCATCACCTCGGCTTTGATGGCCGACCCCGCCTGGCGCAGCGCTTCCCAGTCGGGCAGCTCACTGACCACGCGCGCCCGCTTGTCGCGAATGGTCGTGGTGGCCTTGCGGAGATTGCGCCGCAATTGCGCATCGCCCAGCGCGGCCTTCGCCGCCTGCGGAAACATCGGCAGTGGTTTGCTCTTCATCGCCATATATGGGTAGCTCCGCGTCTTTCCAAACGTTCGTGTGCGCTCTCGTCGTGCTTACTCAGTGCTGGCGAGGATCTCGGCTAGGTGCATGGGACGAACGCCAGCACGCAGGCGATGCAACCCCCCACCGATGTGCATCAGGCACGAGGTATCGGCGGCGCAGAGGATCTCGGCTCCGGTGTCGAGCACGTCGCGTACCTTATCACCCAGCATGGCGGTGCTGGTGTCCGCGTTTTTCAGGGCGAAGGTGCCGCCGAAGCCACAGCACTCGCGCAAATTTGGCAACGGCACCAGATCGATGCCTCGCACCGCCCCCAACAACTGCTCGGGGATTGTGCCCACGTGCAACACGCGCAAACTGTGGCAGGTGGCGTGGTAGGTGACGCGGTGTGGGAAGTAGGCCCCCACGTCGGTCACGCCCAGGTGATTGACCAAAAATTCACCCAATTCCAGCACGCGTGGGACGATGTCGGCCACAGCGGCGACCAGCGCCGCATCGCCATGCTCCGCCGCCGCGCGGGGATAGAGCTCGCGCACCATTCCCACGCACGAAGCGGAGGGCGCGACGATGACCTCGGCCTTGCCAAACGTGTCCACGAAGTGGCGCACCAAGGGTAAGGCTTCCTTTTGATAGCCGGTGTTGTAGTGCATCTGACCACAGCAGGTCTGGGCCTGGGGGAAGTCCACCTCGATTCCCAGGCGTTCCAGCAGCCGGACGGTGCTGACGCCGACCTGGGGAAAGAGGGTGTCGTTGAAGCAGGTGATGAATAACGCGACACGCATCAGGGTATCCTTTTTGTCAGGGCCGCCAGACGGGCGATGAAGGCTTGCCAGCGGTGCGCGTTGGCGTCATGAGGCGGGGTCACCTCGGTCGGTTGCCGTTGAGCGATGGCGCGTACATCATTGAGGCTGTGCAGGTCGCCCAGCGCCACCAGTTGCATCAATGCGTTGCCCACCGCTGTCGCCTCGATCGGTCCGGCTAGCACCGGAATGCCCATGGCATCGGCCAGCCCTTGGTTGATGGGAGTGTTGCGTGCTCCCCCCCCTAAGATATGGATACCATTGACTGGCTTGCCTGTCAAGCGCGCGCATTGGTCAAAGACCAGGGTATAGCGCGCCACCAGGCTCTCGTGAATGCAGCGCACGAACTGCCCCGGCGTCGTCAAGGGTGCCTGTTCATGCTCGACCAGATAGGCATTGATCGCGGCGGGCATGTCAACGGGCGCCAGGAAGCGGGAATCGTCTGGGTCGATCAGTGCGACGAAAGGTGGGGCTTCCTCGGCCAACCGCATGAGGGTGGGATAGTCGAGCGCTGCGCCTTCCGCTTGCCAACGGCGCTGGCATTCTTGCAGGAGCCACAACCCCATCACGTTTTTGAGGAAGCGGGTCGTGCCGAAGATGCCGCCCTCATTGGTGAAGTTTGCTGCCAACGCGGCCTCGTTGAGGATGGGATGATCGACCTCTTGCCCCACGAGCGACCACGTTCCTGAACTGATGTACCCCCAGCCGCCAGGCAGCGCGACGGGGGTCGCGGCGATGGCTGAGCCGGTGTCGTGCGTCGCAGGCACGGCCACGCGCGCAGCGCCGAGGCTTGCGCGCAGGTCGGGCAGCAGGGGGCCGAGCGGCGTGCCCGGTCCCACAATGGGCGGGAGGAATGCGGTGGGCAGGTGCAGGGCGTCCAGCACATCCGTTGCCCACTGCCCCGTCGTGGCATCCCACATCTGCGTGGTGGTGGCGTTGGTGCGCTCACTCACCCGTTCGCCACACAACCAGCTATGGAAGAGGTCGGGCAGCAGCAGCAGGCGATCCGCCGCTGCGAGGAGGGCGGGCTGCGTGTCGCGCTGTGCCACCAACTGATAGAGGGTGTTGAAGGGCAGGAACTGAATGCCCGTGCGGTGATAGATGTCGTCGCGCGGCACCGTCGCGAAGACGCGCTCCATCACGCCATCCGTCCGGTGGTCGCGGTAGTGATAGGGTTGGCCGAGCAGCAGGCCTTGGCTATCGACCAGGCCATAATCGACGCCCCAGGTGTCGACACCGATGCTGTCGAGTGTGCCGGCGACCTGTCGCGCCTTGCTCAGTCCCACCAAGATGCCTTCCCACAGCCCCAACACGTTCCAGAACTGGTGACCGCGCACCATCACCGGGCGGTTAGGAAAACGGTAGATCTCATCCAGTGTCAGGTGCTGTCCGTCGAAGCGGGCCAGCATCACGCGCCCGCTCTCCGCGCCCAGATCGACCGCCGCCACGTTGCGTGTCGCCATCTCTGTGCCCCCTAGCCCTGTTCCAGGCTGGCCATAATTGGCACCACATACAGATCATGTGCGTACCCATGAGGATGGTTGATGCCATTCGCCAGCAGCGCTGTGGTGTCGATCCTCGCCGCCGCCATCGCTTGCCAGATCGCATAGGTATCGGCCAGCGGCACGTCACGCTCAGCCGCGACGGCGCGCAGGGCATCCACATAGGCATCGAGCACGCCCGCTGTTTGCGTTGCAATGCACGCCCGTGCTGCGTCGTGGGATGCCTTCGACACGCGCTCCGTCAGCTTCGTCGCCATCATGCATGGCGACAGCAGGATGACTGCCGAGCTTGGCTCGATGCGGTCCAGCGCCGCGTGGAGGCTCTGGCGGTAGGTCGCGAGACCCCCCGGGCCGCCTTGCACCGCATCGTTGAGGGC
>JACDGC010000454.1 GCA_013815535.1 Ktedonobacterales bacterium | reverse complement strand
ACCTTTGGCTTGGCGCGTGATGCCACGCTGCATGGCATCAGCCTCGCCCAGGAATTTGCTCGCCAAGACGGTGTGGTCATTCAGCAGTTAGCTGCTAACTGCTCATAACTATACATAACACATCTGTTACCGGGAATCGCGCGCGTTGCGCGCTCACAAAGCATCACAGGGATGGACACGCATGCGCTATCGCACCTTAGGCAATTCTGGCGTCACGATGTCGGTCATCGGGTTTGGCCTCTGGACGGTCAGTACGGATTGGTGGGAGGCCGACAACGCCGAGGCGATCCACCTGTTGCAGTCGGCCCTCGACCTGGGCATCACCTTCTATGATACGGCGGATACCTATGGCAATGGACGGGGCGAGGAATTGCTGGCCGAGGCACTGGGGCATCGGCGCGACGACATCATCATCGCCACCAAGTTCGGCTATGATATCGTCAACACTGCCGCGCAGCGCGACGGCCATGGCGAACTGCCGCAAGACTGGTCACCCGTCGCTGTGCGAGCCGCCTGTGAGGCCAGCCTGCGCCGTTTGCGCACCGACCACATCGACTATTATCAACTGCACAATCCCCGCATCGAGGCCATCCAAGATGATGCCCTCTGGGCAACGTTGGCCGACTTGCAGCAGGAAGGGAAGGTCCGCACGGTTGGTGTGGCGCTTGGCCCCGCGCTGAAGCCCGACCGCCAGATCCCTGAGGGGCGCGCGGCCATCATCGAACGTGGCGCGCACCCCCACATCATCGACAACTTGCTGGAGCCGCAGTTGGGCGAGGCCCTCTTTCCGCTGGGACGTGAACATGGGGTTGGTTTCGTCGTGCGGGTGCCGCATTCATCCGGGCTGCTCGAAGGGCATTACACCGCCGAGACGACCTTTCCAGCGGGCGACCATCGCAACCATCGCCCTCGTTCCTGGTTGCTGGAAGGCGTGCAAAAAGTGGCGCAACTGCGCTTTCTCGAACGCGCCGACCGCACGCTGGGGCAGGCCGCGCTGCAATGGCTGCTGCACGAATCCGCAGTGACGGGCGTCCTGCCCAACATCTACAACGCCGCGCAACTGGCGGAATTCGCCGCTGCCCCAGAAACTCCTGCGCTGACCGAGGCAGAACTGGCCCGCGTGCACACCCTCGTTGCCAGTAATTTCGGGCTGCAACCTGTGCAAGCCTAAAAGGATAGATGACCATGACGGAGCATTCCACACCACCCCCCAAGCCCGTGCGGCGGCAATATGTGCGATTCGCCTTCTTTCAGGTCGCGCAGGAATGGAAGCGGCTGCATGCGGCGGAACGCGAGGCCGACACGCGCGAGTTCATCGCCACGATCGAGCGATTCGGCGGGCGAATGCTCTTGCGCAGCTATACGCTCGTGGGCACGCGTGCCGATGCCGATTTCTTGCTGTGGCAGGTGACCGAGGATCTGCCGATCTTTCGTGAATTCGCCACGCAACTGAATGGCACGCGCCTGGGGCAATATCTGCATCCTGCGTATGCCTATCTGTCGCTGACACGGCGGTCGATCTATGAGATTCACGATGCCCATGGCCCAGATGAAAGTGACCGCATCACCATCGCGCCGGGGCCTTCACGCTATCTGTTCGTCTATCCCTTCGTGAAGACGCGCCCTTGGTATGCGCTTGCCAAAGATGAGCGCCAAGGGATGATGGATGAGCACATCCGCGTGGGGCGCAAATATCCCCAAGTGAAGATCAACACCACCTATTCGTATGGGTTGGATGACCAAGAGTTCGTGGTGGCCTTCGAGACGGACGATCCCGCCGCTTTCCTCGATCTGGTGGCCGAACTGCGCGAGACCGAGGCCAGCCTCTACACCCTGCGTGATACGCCCATGTTCACCTGCGAGGCGCTGGGCCTGCGTGAGATGATCGCGGCAGTTGGTGGGGCACAGGCGACAACGGCGCGGCCATCTTCGGCAGCAGATTCCGCACCAGTGGCGGCGCCAGCGCTGCAAGCATTGCAACAACCGCACGGTGCCAGCGCATCCCGAGACGATCTCGCTGCCTTTGCCACGGAGGGGAATGCGGTAGGCGCGCCGTCAGCCTGGGTCGCCGCCGGGCACGTCAGCGACCTCACCCCTGGCACCAGCAAGCTCGTCTATGTTGGCGGCGAGGCGGTGGCATTGTGGAACCTGGATGGGGTCGTGTATGCCACCAACAACCGCTGTACGCATGCCCGTGGATCACTCTGCGACGGTTTGGTGGCGGGCACCGTCGTCACTTGCCCCTGGCATGGCGGCCAATTCGACATCCCCACGGGCGCAGCGGTGAGTGGGCCTGCGCGCATCCCCATCGCCACCTATGGCATCCGCATCAACAAAGGAACGATTGAAGTGAATCTCAACGAATCAGCGTCCGAGCCAGTGAGTCAAGCGGACTCCCCCCTGGATGCGCCTGTGGCCCATGAGGACCTGGACGCCGTCGATAAAAAGCTGCTCAATGTGCTGCAATGGGACTTTCCTTTGGTGGAACGGCCTTTCAACCAGATTGCGGCAACCCTCAACGCCGAATTCGCGGAGACGACCGCGCCTTTGACGGAAGAAGCAGTGATGACGCGCGTCGAGGCGCTGCGGCAGCGCACGATCATCCGCCAACTCAGTGCCATCTTTGACACGCGCAAATTAGGATATCAATCGTCGCTGGTGGCGATGCGCCTCGCGCCAGAGCATCTGGATGAAGCAGCGCTGATCATCAACGAGCATCCCGGCGTTTCGCACAACTATCAACGTGACAACCATTTCAACCTGTGGTTTACGCTGGCCGTGCCGCCCGACGAAGATTTGGATGCGGTATTGGCAGCCCTGGCAGCCCGCGTGGGCGCGGAAGTCACCCGCAAACTGCCCAACCTGAAGATGTATAAGATTGCCGTGAAGCTCGATATGGAACAAGACGAGCGTGCGGTCACGCGCAAAGATGACGCGCCACACTACGCCAAGAACCCACGCGCCATCACCGCCCGCGACCGCGACCTCATCCGCGCGGTGCAGGACGACCTGCCGACGCAGGCGCGCTTTTTCGAGGCGGCGGCGGCCCAAGCTGGCGTCACCGTCCCCGAACTCTTCGCATGGATGGCTGAGATGCAGCGATTGGGCTATCTACGGCGTTTCGCCGCCATTCTGCGGCATCAAGAGGCTGGCTTCACCGCGAACGGGATGATCACCTGGAAGATTCCCGAGGAGCGCGTGGATGAAGTTGGCTACATCGCCGCCAGCTATCCGCAGGTGAGCCATTGCTATCGCCGCCCCATCTATGAGGACTGGCCCTACAATCTATTCAGCATGGTTCATGCGCGCTCACGCGAGGCCTGCGAAGAGATCGCCCAGCGCATCGCCGCAGAGATTGGCCTCAGCGACTACATCATCTTGTATTCTACCCACGAGTATAAAAAGACGCGTGTGGAATACTTCGCGCATGATTGGGATGACTGGGGCGTGGGTGGCGCGGCGTGGACGCGGCTGGATGCGCGCATCGCGGCGGGCGAGTTTCGCAGTGGCCCACGCACGTGGCGCGAACGTCAGGTGACGGCGGCGGGGCGCTGAGACGCTTGAGAGGGGCGTTCGCCGATGTTGTGGCGCTCAGTCAGCAATGCTGAGTGACGCCTTTGCGAGAACGCCCCGATGCTTCTTGAACGAGTGACCACCATCCCATGCGGCCAAGCCTTGTCCTCTCTCTCCTAAAACCTCTACTATTCAAATAGCTCCTCTTCATGACAAGTTACACGGCTCCCTAGCCAGAGTCAGGCGCCACTGAGAGAGAAGATAAACGTATGCCCACCATTCGACTTGAAACGCTTATCAATGCCACGCCAGAGCGGTGTTTCGATCTGTCGCTCAGCGTTGATTTGCATCAGCACTCTGTTGCACACACTCATGAACGCCCGATTGCAGGGGTGACTTCTGGCGTGATGAAACTCGGTGATACCGTCACGTGGGAAGCGGTGCATTTTGGCATCAAACAACATCTGACCACAAAAATTACGGCCTATGAACGCCCCTATCGTTTTACTGATGAGATGCTCCGTGGAGCTTTTGAGGAAATCACCCATATTCATGAGTTTATCCCTCAGCCATCTGGGATACTTATGATTGATCGGTTTACGT
>JACDGC010000453.1 GCA_013815535.1 Ktedonobacterales bacterium | reverse complement strand
GATGTTTGCCCCTACCCTGGTCCACCGCGACATCGAGCGCGTGGTGTGGACCGAAGCCCAGATCCAGCAGCGCGTGCGCGAGCTGGGAACCCAACTGAGCACCGACTATGCGGGCCGCACCCTGACCCTCGTTGGCGTCTTCGCGGGAGCGGCCCTCTTCCTGGCCGACCTGGCCCGGGCCGTCGCTCCGTCGGTGACGGTCCACCTCGATGTCGTCGGCGTCAGTTCGTATGGCAATGGCACGACGAATGGCCGCCCGCGTATCACCCAGATGCCCGAACTCACCATCTTTGGTCGTGACGTGGCGCTGGTCGAAGACATCATCGATAGTGGGGCGACGGTCGCCTTCCTCCGCGAGCAGTTCCAGCTGGTGTGGGGCGCGCGCAGCGTGCGGGTCTGCGCCCTACTTGATAAGCAGCCGCAGCTCTGCCGCGCCGAGTATGTGGGCTTCGCCTGCGACCCCGTGTTCGTGGTCGGCTATGGCCTCGATTACGCCGAAGCGTATCGGAACCTGCCCTCTATCGGCGTGCTCAAGCCCAGCATCTATCAAGACGCTTAGACTGCCATAAACTCGCATGGCTTCATCCACCTAGGCATGGTTCTTCGACGTTGTTGCTTGTCCCTGTGCTGGGACCACCCAGGTACCCCTGATGCCGATATTTCGTGGTGACCACCTTCCCCGTGGTCTGGTCGAGCAGATCGATGCCATTCCCCGTACCCTGTTGCCTGAAGGCCCGGCGCGGGAACAACTGCTGCATGAGGTCCTCGCGGGGGGACCGCTCATGGATGTCTATACCAAAAAGGACCTGACCGAGGACTACACGGGTGGTGGCGCTGGGGCGCTGGGGTATATCATCGAGCGCCCCTTGCGTGGCCGCCCCGACACGCGCTGGCCCCCGCTGGAGTGGCAGCAATGGGTCGCGGCGGGCATGCCCACGACGGCCTGCGACTTCTGCGCTCATACCCCAGCCATCATCCCCGTCGGTGACTATGTGCTGCCCGATGGGCGGTCCCCCACGATCTGCTACGACTGCCACGCGGCCCTGCTGGGCATCTACGGGATGACCCGCCACGCGGTGCTCAATCCCTGTCCCCAGTGTGGGCGGCTCGCCATTCAGCTCGACCCGACCATCCCCGTGTGCCGCGATTGTTTATTGGTACCGCGCGAAGGGAAGCCGTTCTGATGAAGATTCTAGACCAGGCCCTCGCATTCCTAAGCGGCCACTATGAGAACATGGAAGCTGCGTCACCATGGGCGATGCTCTGGAATGCCGAGCATATGGCACGCAAGGCCCATCCGAACGTGAAGCGTATTGAGCAACTGCTGAATGCAGCGCTGGCCCATACAACCGATTGGCAAGTGGCATTCGGTGCGGCGGGCTGCTGGGAGCGTGTGGGCGACCTCGTGAAAGAGCGAGCGGCATGGGAGGAAATGGCACGGCGTCGTTCGCCTGAAAGCTGGGCCGATGACTGGATGGAACGCTATCAAACCGTGGCGGCGCTGGTGGCGGCACCAACGCTGATAAAAGGGGAGGGCTAAGGCCATGAAGCGGTATTACTGGCTGGTGCGTGGCAAAGCCCGCAATGTGCGTGGCGATGTCTTTACCCACGTCGCGCGCGTCATGGCCGAGACGGCGGGCGACGCAATGGACGCCGCTATTGGTGATGTGCCCGGTCAAGAACGCATCTCGTGGTGGATGGACGAGCCGACGACGGAAAACGAGGGTGAGGTCAAGGAACTGCCGCAGCCAGAACCGGAGCGCGTCATTCGCGTGACGCGGCTCAGCTCCGCAGAGACGCGCGACGAGCAGGCCGCATTCATGGACCTCACGGCGGCGCTCACCATCGCGGGCTATGACCAGGCCGATGTGGCCGCGCTGGAATCGGCGCTCAAAAACAACGAGGTGCAGGCCGTCCTCTTGCAGGTGGATGCGCCCCTCGAAGATGGCCGCCAAGAAATGTGGCTCATCAAGCAGATTGGAGGGTGGCCACCGCAGAACTGGACGCTGCCGATGTGGCGTCTGCGTCACCACTGCCCGACCTGTGCCACGTGTGGCCATAAGAGCGGCGACCCGCTCCCGGCCTGTCGGTGCATCTGCCACGACGTGGACACCGTCCTCTTGGAACTGGCACCACCGGATGCGCCAATTCGCGAGTGAACCCCAGCGATGAAAGGAACCCATCATTGCCGATGCCCATTCCCACCCTCGATGCCGCGACCCGCCAGCAGATGCGGGCGGAAGCGGAACCCTTGTTGACGCCGCGCCAGTTCCAGATCTTCTGCCTGCGCTATGGCCTCGATGGCGAGCCGCCGCAGAAGTTGACCACGATTGCCACGCGCCTGGGGCTGAGCGTGGACACCGTGGAGGGCCATCTCCAGTCTGCCCGCATCCGGTTCGCGCGCTGGTACGAGCCAGTGCCACCCCGCGAGCGCGTGCGGCGGGACCTCTTGCTGGGTCAGTCAATTTCGGAGGACTTCCTGGCTTTTCATGCCCAGATCGACGCCGAGCAGCTCTATGCCGCCCAGCCGGATCTCGCGGTGGCGACCCTCACCGGGGCCCTTCCGCCGGAAAGCATCTATGCCTTGCTGCCGCCACTCCTGCGCGTGCGCTTCGTGGCAACGCTGCAAGCTGCCTATCAGGCGCAGCGGGAAGGGACCGCGCGGTGGGCCGCTGACCCGCCGCCATCTTTCACCGAGGAAACGGTGTTGCGAGCCTGAACGGGGAGCGCCGGGCCGTCGGGCCATGCGCGTGAAGGCTCCATCACATCACCGAAAAAGGAAAAGGAAGCAAACGAACATGCACATCTATTTTGCCCAACGAGCGGTGCGCCGCTGGCTCATGGTCGGTGCTGGTGCCCTGGTCCTGCGGGCCAGCGCGTTCCTGCCGGTGCTGGCCCCCTGGTCACTGGCCATCATCCTGGTGGGGTCCGCTGCCGCCACGGCCGCCACGCTGGGCCTGGCGGTCCTGTTGGGGCGCCACCTGCGGGTGCGGGGCCAGCTGGCGGTTTGGGAGATTCCCGGTATGGGGATTATGTTAGGCATTCTGATGCTGACCAATCCCCTGATGAGTCCGAAGACGCATGCGCCGGGCTGGCTCCTGGGCCTGGCCTGGGGGGCTGCACTGGTGCCATCGTCGTCGGGGTCCTGGGCCTGATGGCGTATCAGGACACGCGCCGGGCGGAACAGCGGGTGCGCGCCCCCGTCGCGGCGTCGCCCGAGGAGGATTAAGCCATGCCGGTCAGCCGAGACTTCGAGGCCACCGTGGAGTTCGACGGAGAGGACTTTGCTATCGTGCTGCACTGGCGGGAGTCCACCGGATTCGCGGGCGTGGGCGGGCACCGCGAAGAACATCACGTGTGGGTCGATGAGGCCGACCTGCCGCCCGAGGTGGCTCGCGACCTGAAAGACATCTACACCGAACGCTACGGCGACGAGGAAGACGGAGAGGCGTAATCCGATAGACATCTTGGTAGTCTGGTTCATCTACGGCTTGCAAGCCCTGATGCTGCTGGTGGTGTACCTCGTGGGGACGCATCTGGTTCGCTGGGCGCAGGCCCGTCGTCACCGGCCCGAACGGGTGCTGGCCGACGTGAAGCGCCTGGTGGACGAGCAGATCGCGACGGGGCTGGGCTATCCCCTCCTCGATGCGCTCGCTGAATCCCCAACCGCCCTGGCGGAACAGGCCCAGCGGCTGACCGCGGAGCAGCGCACGCTGGTGACGATGTGGTTGTTCTGTCCGGAGACCAAAGTATCACTGGCCGATTGTAACGCTATCATTGGCGCGTTGCAACGCGCTGAGGCGACGGCTGCGGCAAACACCGCGACCACCACCATTCGATAGGAGCAGACGATGAAGTATAGGCCGCTGCCGCGTGCGCCCTGCTGAGGGGTGCCGTGACAGAAGGGGAACCGCGTGGAACGTTGTGTCAGGCGAGCCACGCGGCCCTCCCCACCGATCCCTTGGGACAAGAGACCCTGCCAGCATAGCACGACCAGGCCGCAGGGTGCATCCGCGCCTTCGGCAACACGATTGAAACAGAGGATTCGCCATTATGGCTCCTGCGACTGCTCTCAACACGCCCCCGGCTGCTTTGCCGTGGTACCGTGTCATTCCAC
>JACDGC010000452.1 GCA_013815535.1 Ktedonobacterales bacterium | reverse complement strand
GGGCAAATGCGATGATGGTCAGGTCGGGGGCATGACGCAGCACGTCATCGTCGATGCGCGTGAGTGCCTGGGTCATGGTATCACCCGGAATGCCCGCATCGATGCCATTGAAGGCGCAGGGGGCATAGCGATCCGCCAGTTCCGCCAGCACGCGGGCGGGGTAGGCGCGGCGAGTGCGGTCGGGATCGACCGCCATGCCGCGCGTGTTGCTATCCCCCAGAAAGCAGACCGTCACCGCGCGTTGCGTGCCATCTGCTTGGCAAGTAGTGATGCGGGTGTGCACATCCGCCAGGGTTTTGGGCTGAGCCATCGCTGGCGCTCCTTAGCGGGGATAGGCGGCAGCGACGCCGCCATCCACATTGATGATGTTGCCCGTGCTCTTGAGGGCGCGGGTGGGCGAGGCGAAGAAGGCCACCGCCTCGGCGATGTCGTCGGGGAAGATGTTGACACCGAGCGTCGTGCGTTTGCGATAGACCTCGTCCAACTGGTCGGGGGCCACACCATAGTTCGCCGCCCGTTGGTCGCGCCACTCCCCCTGCCAGATGCGCGAGCCAGCGAGCACCGCGTCGGGATTGACCGTGTTGACGCGGATGCCGAATTGGCCGCCTTCTTCCGCCAGGCAGCGCGCCAGATGGGCCTCCGCCGCCTTGGCGGCGCTATACGCCGCCGCGTTCTTGCCAGCGACCAGCGCGTTCTTGCTGGCGACGAAGACCAGTTGCCCCCCCCGCCCCTGCTGTTCGAGCAGCCGGAAGCCTTCGCGTGCCACCAGAAAGTAGCCCGTCGCCAGCACGTTCCAGTTGCGGTTCCACTCCGCCAGTGTCGTGTCGGTGATGGCGGCACTGGATGCCAACCCGGCATTGTTGATGACGGTATCGACACCCCCAAAGGCTAGTGCCGCCGCCGCGAAGGCCGCGCGCACATCGTCCTCGTTGGTGACGTTCATCTGCACAGCCACCGCGCGACCCGCGCCGAACTCCGTGTTGAGGGCCGCCGCGACGGCCTGCGCGCCGGGTAGGTCGATGTCTGTGAGGACGAGATGCCCCCCGTCGCGGGCGATGCGGCGGCAGATGGCCGAGCCGATGCCGCCCGCCGCACCTGTCACCAGCGCCACCTGACGGGCGAATTCGCGCTCTGGTGGTGCCAGCTTCAGCTTGTATTGCTCCAGCGGCCAATATTCCACGGCATAGCTTTCAGCATCGGTCAGCGAAATGAAGCCGCCGCAGGCTTCCGCGCCACGCATGACGGCGATGGCGCGGTGGTACAACTGCGCCGAGACATCCGCATTGCCCGCATCCTTGCCGGTGGTGAACATCCCCACACCGGGGATGAGGATGACGCGTGGCACGGGATTCGTCGAGGAATCCACCGCGCGCAGCACGCTTTCGGGGGCGTCGGGGTCCAGGTCCTGTTGGGCGTTTTCTTCCAGGTAATGCGCGTACTTCTGTGTATAGGCCGCGACGCCCGTGCGTAGCGCTTCGCTGAGGGCTTCTATGCCCTGTTCGGGTGACCAATCGACCAGCAAGGGCCAGGGTTTGGTGTGCACCAGATGGTCGGGGCACGCCGCACCAATGGTGGTGAGACGGGGGGCTTCGTGACTGCCCACGAAGCCCAGCACATCGTCCGCGTCTTCATAGCGCAAAATCATGCGCGTCTCTGCTGAGACGAGGCCACGCAGGGTCGGGGCGATGGCCGCCGCCGTCGCCTGCCGTTCGTCTGCCGCCAGCGCGGGCACGCGCACGCCCCCAAACAGTGGGCGGTTGGCGGCGGCGATGCGCGCTTCAACGAAGTCGCGTGCTTGTCCGATGGTGGCGAGGGTGCTAGCATAACAGGCTTCGTCGGTGTCGCCCCAGGTGATCAGGCCATGTTTGGCGAGGATCACCAGCGTCGCCGTCGGTTTGGCGCGCACCGCCAACGCCACCTCGCGTGCCAGGCCGAAACCGGGGCGGCGATACGGAATCCAAATCAGCGCGTCGCCGAAGCATTCGCGCGCGAGTTGCTCGCCATTGGCGGCGCAGGCGAGGTAATTGGTCGCGTCAGCGTGGGTATGGTCGATGTGCGTGAAGGGCAAGAAGCCATGCAGCAGTGTCTCGATGCTGGGGCGCGGGCGGGTGGGATCGAAATAGCAATGCGAGAGATACGCGACCATGTCCGCGTCACTCATGGTCGGGCGCTCAAGCAGGGGGGTGAGGTCTTCCATATAGAGGCCCGTGAAGGAGCGTTCGGTGACGGTGGCGAGGTCCGAGCCGGACCCTTTGACCCACAGCACGCGGCGGGTCGTCCCACGAAAGTCGGTTTCGTCGGCTTTGGCGCTGGTGTTGCCGCCGCCCCAGTTGCAGACGGTGCGGTCCGCCCCCAGCTTGCGTGAACGCGTGACCAGTTGAACGAGGGTTGAGGTCGTTAAGATGGCTGACATGGATGGGTCTCCTTAGCAGGATCGTGCGCAATCCCCCAGCTTCCAGCTATGAGGGGAAAGCGCGGTCGCCGCAGCGATCATATGTACATAGGTTGTCTGTATGAGATTGGGATGACCATCTCTGGCATCGGCCTCGAAGCCCCTGGATGTCTCCTTGGGGACTATCACGAATGTCTGGTAGCGATGGGAATAACTTCTCCTCTCCTACCAAGGGATGTTCCGCTCTCGCGGGGTTATGGGGCTGCCAACCCAAGGAGGTCATCTCCTGGGCTGGGCGCGGTCGTTTGTGTTTGGCGGAGGATATTCCTCGATCCGTTTCTCTTGCGCGGTCACGGCAGCCATGGATGTGTGCATAGGTTACCTCCTGCGGGGAAGTGGGCCAATCACCGCTGATCGACGTGGTGGCTATGGAGCAGCCAGCAGGGCAATCCCTGCCTGTTGCGCGGCATGCGCGAGATCAGGGGCCACGGATGCATCAGTCACGATGGTGCTGAGCGCCTCGAAGGGGCAGAAGGTCGCCAGGGCGGCTTGCCCCCATTTGGTATGGTCCACCAGCGCCACCACCTCGCTGGCGGCACCAACCAGATCGCGCTTCATCGCCACCTCCGCCGCGTTGACATCCGTCAGTCCTGCGGCTTGGGTGAGGCCCTGTGCCCCGACGAAAGCGCGCTGAATGTGGACTTGACCGAGGACACCCGCCCCCCACCCCCCGACGAGGGAGAGGGCTTCGGGGCGCACCTGGCCGCCAGGCATCAGCACCGTGATGCCTGGCGCGCCCGCCAGTTCGAGTGTAATGCGCAGGCCGCTGGTGACAACCGTCAGGTCGCGGCGTCCGCGCACCTGGCGCGCCAGGGCCAGGGCCGAGGTGCTGGCATCGAGCGCGATGGTGGTGCCATCCACCACCAGGGTTGTGGCCATGGTCGCGATGCGCGCTTTTTCTGCCGCTTGCAGAGCTTCGCGGCGCACAAAATCTTGCTCGGTCACCTCGTGGGGAAGGATGATCGCGCCGCCGTGCGTCCGTTGGAGCTTGCCTTCGCCTTCCAGCGCGATCAGGTCTTTGCGCAATGTCACCTCGGAGACGCCGAAGCGTGCGCGCAATTCAGCGACCGTCACGCGCCCCGCCGCAGCGACCAGCGTGGCGATCTGCTGCCGCCGTTCAGCCGTGAAAAGTGGGAGCGTTTGCAGCATGGACTACCCCTGATGAAGGATTCGTTTGCTTTCGTTTGCTTCGTATCGCTATCGCAAGTATGCCATCAGATCACGCTATTGTCAACCTCTGTGATGCGCGGCGAGCCATTTGGGGATGGTGCCGAGGCTACAGCAACTTTCAAGAAGATGGAGGAACGAGGCGGTAGCCCGCAGGCGTAAAGCAGGTAACCGCACCACTTGCGTTAAAGCACAAGGTAAGAGCGCAGTTCCATGCGCTCTTACCTTGTGCTAGCCGATAGCTTCTACGGGATGTGGGAGACTAGTTGCTGAAGTGACCGTGCTTTCATCTCCACATCTTGCAGGCCAGGGAAAGTGCATACACCCTGGCTAC
This sequence comes from Ktedonobacterales bacterium, assembly GCA_013815535.1. GTDB lineage: Bacteria > Chloroflexota > Ktedonobacteria > Ktedonobacterales > JACDGC01 > JACDGC01. The sequence continues at coordinate 169 of JACDGC010000452.1, read as the reverse complement.
GGACGTCCGGGGGGAAGCGTACTCGGATCTACGCGCAGGTTCGTGCAGGCCTCAGGGTGCAAAGGTTGGTAATATATGTAGGCATAGATCCGGGTGCTTACCCCATCTGGCGTTTGACCATACCAGCCGGGCGTCGTTGTTTGGCCAGCTACGACGGAGATCTCATATC
>JACDGC010000451.1 GCA_013815535.1 Ktedonobacterales bacterium | reverse complement strand
GTCGCCATTGCCTGCCACAACAGCACCATCAGCAGGGGATTATAGCTGATCTCGCATTCTTGCCCAATGTACTTCACGACCTCATCTGGGTGGACGATGGCCTCGGATTTGAAGATGAGCGAAGGTGCCGCGACACACGCCAACAGGTTCAGCGCCTCGATGATCAGATGCGCTTCAGGGCGATTCTCGCTGCTGGTGCCCACTTCCTTCCAAATGAAGGCGACGGCATCCATCCGCAGCACCTCGACGCCCTGGTTCGCCAAAAAGAGCAACTCACCCAGCATCGCATCAAAGACGACGGGGTTAGCGTAATGCAGGTCCCATTGATACTGGTGAAAAGTCGTCCAGACCCAGCGCGCCATCTCGGGTACGAAGGTGAAATTCCCTGGCGCTTGCTCGGGAAAGATCTCGCGCAGCGTCGCGCCATAGGCATCAGGCAGGGTACGGTCGGGGAAGGTGAGATAAAAATCTTGATAGACCGGGTTGCCCGCCTTGGCCCGCAGCGCCCATTCATGGTCATCGGCGGTGTGATTCAGCACGAAATCGAGGACGGGGCTGATGCCATTGGCGCGCAACTCGGCGGCGATGTCAGCAAACTCGGCCATGGTGCCCAGGTCGGGCCGCACCTCGCGGAAACTGCTGACGGCATAGCCCCCATCGTTCTCGCCAAGGGGCGCGCGAAAGAGCGGCATCAGGTGCAGATAAGTCAGCCCCAGTTCACGAAAATAAGGGATGCACTCGCGCAGCCCAGCGAGATTGGTAGCATAGCGATCGACATAGCACATGCCCCCTACCATGCGCTGGTGCGCGAACCAATCCGGAGGACGGCTGGCATCCAGCGCCCGCAGCGGTTGGGGCCGCGCGGCCAGACCCCGCGCGGCAGTGGCGCAGATCGCCGCGATCTGTTCGGCAAAGTCAGCGCGCGTGCCATAGAGGGTATGCAGCAGGGTGTGCAAGCGGGGATAGACCGGGGCCAGGCGCGCGACAAAGAGCGCGCGATCCGTTTCATCCGTGAAAAGCGCCGCGAGACGCGGGAGCAGATCCTCCCAAAGCTGCTGCGCGTCCTCTTCGAGAGCAGTACTGATGGCGAGCCTCCCCAAACAGGTGTTCAAACGTGGTCGAGTTCCGTGGCGGTGGGTAGCGCGGGGATGGCCCCACGCCGCGTGACGGCGATGGCCCCAGCCCGGCACGCACGCCCCACCGCCGCCGTGATGGCATCCGTCCCCAGCCGCGCTGGGTGGTCAGGCAACCCCGCCAGCAGGGCCGCCATGAAGGCATCGCCCGCGCCCGTCGCATCTACCACTTCAGCGACGGGGGGGGCAGCGACGGCGGTGATCTCGTTGCCAAGGCGATAGAGGCAGCCCGCGCCGCCAAGCGTCACCACCACCAACGCAGCGGGCGTCGCCAAGGCCGCCAGCCCCGCGCGTGGCTCAGCGATGCCCGTCAGCAGCTGCACCTCCGCCGCGTTCATTTTGACGATATCGGCGAAAGCCAGCGGCGCGCGGACAATGGCGACGCCCGCTGCGGCGTTGGGCCACAGCGCGGGCCGCCAGTTCACGTCATAGGCGCACATGGCCCCCGCTGTCCGCCCGATCTCCCAGGCCGCTAGGGTCGCGGCGCGCCCCGGCTCGCGCGCCAGCATCACCGATCCCCCATGCACGATGCGGGCGTTGGCCAGCAGGTCGTGGTCGAGGTCCTCGGCACGCAAATTGGCATGCGCGCCCGCAAAGAACGCGAAATGGGGATCGCCGTTCGTTGCCACCGAGACGGCGGCAAGGGTGGTCAACTGGTCGGCGTCATCGAGCAATCCCTGGGTGAGCACCCCCTCGCGTGCCAGTAATCCCCGCAGCCCTTGCCCAAATTCGTCGCGTCCCACTTTGCCGATGAAGGCGGCAGAGTGCCCCAGCCGCGCGACGCCGACCGCCACATTCGCGGGTGCCCCGCCGGGGAACGGCACGAACGCGGGGGCCGCGAAGAGCGTCACATTGCGCTCGGTGGCGATGAGGTCGATCAGCACCTCGCCCACGGCAACCACATCAATCATCGGTTCTTTCCTTTCGCTCCTGGTGATGCCGTCGCGCTAGCCTTTCAAGCCACTGCGCGCCACACCTTGCACGAAAGCGTTTTGGAAGATCAAGAAGACGACGAGCAACGGCAGAGTCATGACAGTGGCGAAGGCCATGATGTCGCCCCATTGGATCGGCGGCAAGGTCTGAAATTCGGCGATGCCCAGCGGCAGCGGACGCACATCGGGGCCGCGCGTCACCAGCACCGGCCACAGCAGTTGTCCCCAGGAATAGAGGAAGCTGAGGATGGCGACCGTCGCATAGGCTGGTCGCGCTAATGGTACCATGATGCGCCAAAACGTCACCAGCGGATTCGCCCCATCGAGTTGCGACTGCTCCTCTAACTCCTTGGGCAGACTCAAGAAGAACGTGTAGAAGAGGTAGATATAGAAGGGGTTCGCGATGAAGGGCAGGATCTGCACATAATAGGTGTCGAGCCACTGAAGCTGCGCCATCATGTAAAAGAGCGGGATGGCGTAGGCTTCGAGCGGGATGATCACCAGCGCGATGACCACCGCCACCACCACGCCGCGTCCGACGAAGCGAAACCGTGCCAGCGCGTAGCCAAACAGGCTGTTCACCACCAGCCCCAGCGCCACCGTCGAGAGCGTGATGAGCAGCGAATTGATGAAGAGGTGACCGACATCGGCCCGCGCCGCCGCCTCACCAAAGTTCGCCAACGATGCCCCAAAGGGGATAAAGGCGCGCCAGGAACTGCCATCGACCAAAACGATGTCACTGGGCTTGAGTGACCCCACGAACATGAAGAGCAGGGGAAACATGAAGAAGGCTGCCAACAGCACCAGCACGGCATAGCTGCCAATCGCTTTCAGGGGCAGGCCGCTACGCTGGCCCGTCTTGGTGCCCGCCGCACGCTCGGCGGCGGGCACGGCCTCCGTCGTGGCAATGGCTTGATTCATACGATTTCCCCTTGCTCGCGAATGAAGATGCGCTGGATCAAACTGAGCACCAGCACGACGACGAAAAACAGGACGGCGATGGCCGCGCTGGCACCGATGCGCTGCTGGCCAAAGCCCGTGGTGATGACCCGCGTCATCAGCGTCTCGGTGCTGCCCACTGGGCCACCCTGCGTCAACACAAACACCTGATCGAAGAGCCGGAAGGCGAGGATGGTGGTGATGGTGCCGACGAAGATCAACGTGTTACGCAACTGCGGGAGGGTGATGTTGACGAACTGCGACCACCCACTCGCGCCATCGACCGACGCCGCCTCGTACAACTCGCGCGGGATGTCTTGCAATCCGGCCAGGATGATGATCATCTGGAAGCCGACGCCTTGCCAGATCGACATCAGCATGATGGCGGGCAGGGCAAAATGCGGGTCATGCAGCCAATCGGGGTGGAAATGCCCCAAGGTAATCGCGCGCATGAAGCCATTGATCAAACCGCTATCGGGCGCGTAAAGCAACTTCCAGATGGTCGCGGCGGCAGCCATGACCGTGACAACCGGCGCGAAGAAGATCGTGCGGAAGATCCTGATCCCCCGGATCTTTTGGTTCACCAAGATCGCTAGCCAGAGAGCAAAGACCGTTTGGACAGGCACAACCACGACCACGAAGAGCACGTTGTTGCCGAATGCCTGACGCACCAACGGGTCGGCTAGCGCTCGCTGGTAATTTAACCAGCCGACAAAGTGCGCGGGCAACGGCGAGATCAGCCGCAGATTCGTGAATGAATAACCAATCGCCAACGCGAAGGGCACCACCAAAAACGCGACCAGCAAAATCGTCCCCGGCAACAGAAACCCCGCTGCCGCTAGTTGATCGCTCCAGTTGTGACGCGCCTTACGCGGCGGCGTTGCCGTGACCGCTGCCATAGCGAATGCCTCCTCAACGAGATGACTGACCCCTTCTCATCATCGGATGAGAAAGGGCCAGCAACACGAGCTTCCCTTATTGCTGGGGCGGTGGATAGCCATCGTTATCGGTGATATCTTGATCGATAGTCTTCACGGCAGTGTCCAGGGCTGCCTTCACATCTTTGCCATCGCTGATGTCCTGAATCGCTTGGGCATAGGCGCTGGTGATGGTGGGGTAGGCG
>JACDGC010000450.1 GCA_013815535.1 Ktedonobacterales bacterium | reverse complement strand
TACCCCCTTCCCGACGTATACGCCATTTCCGACCTATACGCCATATCCGAACCAACCCACACCCACCCAATATCCCGGTCAGGCAACGTATACGCCCCTTCCGACCTATACGCCTCCACCGACCAACACCCCCGTGCCGCCGACCAACACCCCAGCGCCAACGGTGACGACGTATGAAGACACCGACGCGCGGTTTGTGTATGATGGCACCTGGACCACGGATTCCAATCCCGGTTACTCCGGCGGCATGAACCACTACTCCAACGATGCCACTACCCCAGCCACCGTGACGATCACGTTTACGGGGACCAAGGTCAATCTCTATGTCGATAATGGTGACAACCTGGGCATGATGCACGTGAGCCTTGACGGCGTGAGCAAACCCGACGTCAGTGAGTGGAACAGTGGTGGTGTCCAATATAACGTATTGGGCTTCAGCAGTGGAACGCTCTCGGCGGGCACGCACACCCTGGTGTTGACCGTCGCGGGAGCCGCCGACCCAAGCGACCCCACCTCGACCGATACCTTCGTCGATGTCGATGACATCCAGGTGACATCCTAGCGGCCCGTAGCATATACTTGAGGAGCTGGCTGGCCAACCGCCGGTCAGTTCCTTTTTCCTTGGTGTCTTGTCCATGACCCAATGAATGGCACCCATACTGCCCCCAACGCTAAAACCCGTTGCGAGGTGAAGGCAATGCGCTCAAACAATGATTTCGAGGAAGCAGAAACGTACAAACTCCCCGTGCCAGTGCTTGCCCAGCACCGGCAGGATAGTGGGCCACGCGAATACGATCCCGCGTGGGATGCGCTGCGTTCCGCCATTGATTATCACCTGTTGCGCGACGCCAGCTTGCCGTCCTATCACGCGCCATTGGGGCAACCACGCCGCGTGCTGGATATCGGCTGTGACACCGGCCAATGGGCGGTCGAGATGGCGATGACCTTTCCCAACGCGCTGGTGGTGGGGATCGATCAGGTGGTGGCACCCGCCGCCCATGCCCGCATGCAGGGCAACTGCCAGTTCGTGGCGGGGGACTACCTCACCGGGCTGCCTTTCGCGAATGGCACCTTTGACTACACCCATCTCAAATTGCTGGCCCCGGTCGTCCCCATCAATCAATGGTATGCGGTGTTGCGCGAGGCGCTGCGTGTGACGCGTGCCGATGGCTGGGTCGAGGTGACGGAGATGGCCCTCCCACAAATCAGCCACCCCATCGTCTGGATCTGGATGGCCAAAGTCGGTCGTTCATTTGGTTATGAGCTTTTCCCGGGCAAGGCTCTGGAGCGCTGGCTGGATCACCTGGGCGCCCGCGCAATCGTCTTGGACGAGTTGCGGCTGCAACATCGCTCGGACTATGCCACGACGACCCAGATGATGATTAGCGAGGGGATAGCCTTGCTTGAAGCGTTCCGCGAAAACATCCTGGCCCAGGGGCTGTGCCAGCCCTTCGAGATCGACCACGAACTCCGTATGATGGAGCATAACCTGCTGCGGACCGACCGTGAAGATGCTCTGCCGCTGATCACCGCGTGGTGCCAGCCCGCCACATAAACGCGCTCGCCCTTGGCGCGTATGCGGTCATATGCTATGCTAGCAGGCGGGAGGCCCCATGAACCCAGCACCACGCAACCAACCGCCACGCCTGTTGCCCGCGCGCACGACAGGGGTGCGCCCCAGTGTGTTCCCCACCACCGCGCCTCACCCGGCGACGGTCTCAACGCCGACGACCATCATCCCCGGCGTGCCACGGGTCTATGATCGTTTGCGGCCTGGCCAAGCGTCGCGACGGCAGCGCTGGCGCATCGCACTCATCATCATCGGCGTGGTGGGGGTGCTATCTGCGGTGGTGCTGACGGTGCGTGCCCAACCGTGGCAGGCCGCGCGCTCAGCGGTGAGCGTGGGCGCAACCACGCTATCTCACCCCACCGCCAATGGCGAGCACGACTTCGTCTGCGCGGCGTTGCCCTTCGCGCGGTTGGCGCAGACCGAGCTGGCCACGGCACCACAAGCGCAAGCGCATCCGTGGTACCTCTCGGTCATTTTAGCGCAGTGGGGGGTCGAGGACCACTGGACCACCCCAGGCTTCGCGGGCTATAACTGGGCCAATGCGCCAGCACTCGCGGGCTATCCAGCCCTCCCCGGCACACGCCAGCCCGGGATTCCCGGCACGTTTGCCTATGCCGCCACTGCGGAGAGCGGGGTCGCCATCTACGTCGCCACCATCAAGGGCGGGGCATTTGCCGCTGTTGCGGCGGCGTATCCCGCTGGGCCAGCGGCCCAGGCCACCGCGCTCGGCCAATCCGCTTGGGATGCCAATCATTACACCGACACGGGCCACCCTGGCTCAGCTTTGCTGGACACCTTGCATTATTATCACCTGGAACGCCTCGACCAAGCGAACGCGGCATGCTGAGTCGTTTCGCCATACCGCAGGCGTACTCTCATTGAGGCTCTCTATGGCGATTATCCCATTTCAGCGTCTCACCCTAACAGAGGCTGATAGTGCCCTGCTTCGCCAGCAACTGGCCGGGGCACAGACTGAGTTAGCCACCATCACACTGGGCAATGAAGCGACGCGCCTACGCCTGCTGGGCAAACTTGGCGAGTGGCATTACCTGCTGGGCGAATGTGAAATGGCGCTTCCCTTCCTGACAGATACCGTCGCAATGGCCGAGCGTGGTGGCGATGCCCGCGCGCTGGCAGCGAACCGCTTGCGACTAGCAACCGCTTTACAATACGCGAATCGCCATCGCGAAGCAGTCCACATATTCACCCTGGGATTGCGCGCACTCGCGCCCTCCGTGGACGTGACCTACCGCGATTTCTTTTTGCAGCACTACGGCAAATGCCTGGTTGAGATGGGTGACATGACCCAGGCGCGTGCCTGCCTCGCCGAAGCACTGACCTTGCGCATAGCCAAAGGTGATGCCAAGCTGATCGCCTCGACTGAGCAGGCGCTGGCGGGGCTGGCAGAACGCGACCCGATCACTACCAGCAGGATAGATTCGGCGCTCTTTACCTCCTCTTAGCATGGGCGTGTTATGGTAGTCTCTACCACTATCGAGGGAGCGCGAGATGAGCGAGACGGCAATGGCAACCGAATATCCGGTCATGGCGCGGGGGCCATGGCGCGAGGTCGTCGCGCTCTTCGTGCGGTTAGGATTCACGGCCTTTGGTGGGCCAGCGGCGCACATCGCCATGATGCGGCAAGAGGTAGTGACGCGTCGCAAATGGCTCAGCGACGCGCACTTCGTCGATCTGCTTGGGGCCGTCAACCTCATTCCTGGGCCAAACTCAACGGAACTGGGGATCTATCTGGGGTATCTGCGGGCTGGGTGGCCGGGGCTGATCGCGGCGGGACTGGGCTTCATCGGCCCCGCCATGCTGATCGTGCTGGGGATCGCGTGGGCATACGTACAATTCGGCGCTTTACCCGCCGTGGGCTGGTTCCTCTATGGCATCAAGCCAGTGGTGGTGGCGATCATCGCGCAAGCGTTGTGGGGGCTGGCAGGCACGGTGCCGCGTGATTGGTGGCTGGGTCTTATCGGCATCGCCGTGCTGGTGGGCTTCATTGGTGGCCTCAACACCGTCGCTCTGCTGCTCATCCCTGGGGCACTGGGCCTATTGGTGGTCGCGCTGCGCCGACGGGGCGCGACCCCAGCGGGGATGGTGGCGCTGGTGCAGGGGCATTGGCTGACCATTGCTGGGGGGATGGCCAGCGTCAGTTTGCTGACCCTCTTTCTCAATTTCTTGAAGATCGGCGCGGTGCTCTATGGCAGCGGTTATGTGCTGTTGGCATTGCTGCATGATACGTTCGTTGCCCAACTGCACTGGCTGACGGATCGGCAGTTGCTCGACGCGATCTCGGTGGGGCAGTTCACCCCTGGCCCCGTCTTCACCACGGCGACCTTCGTGGGCTATCTCGTTGGCGGCGTGCCAGGAGCGTTGGTGGCGACGCTGGGCATCTTTTTGCCTGCATTCGTTTTCGTGCCGCTCATTCATCCGCTGGTGGTGCGGCTGCGCCGGTCGCCACTGCTGGCGGGCTTTTTGCGGGGCGTCAATGTGGCCGCGCTGGCCCTGATGGCCGGGGTGGTGGTGCAGCTTGGCCACGCGGCGCTGATCGATCCGCTCACCTG
>JACDGC010000449.1 GCA_013815535.1 Ktedonobacterales bacterium | reverse complement strand
ATGCCAACCTTCACGTGTGCACCAACGAAGATCGTCGGGATCTGGTTCGCGGGCGCACCGTCATCTTCATCCCACGTCAAGATGAGCAGGCTGTTGTTGGTCTGTGCCCAAGTGAGATAGTTTCCGAGATTACTTTGCAGCCAAGCATCGCCGGAGGCAACCGAGCCATCATGCATGTCATTCTGGAGATTGGGCACCACGAAAGCCACATTGGGTAGTTGACCATAGTCACTGGGAAAGCTGCTGAAGGGTTGATTGCTGGCGGCAGGCACATCGCTGAAATTGACCCACGGATTATGCTTGCGGGCATATTCCCCGCTGGCGTCAGCGCAACCCCGAAATCCGGTTGTTGGCATGCTCTCTGAATAGCCGGTGAAGCTCAACGAATGGCCGAATAGTTCGCTCGCTAAATTAGGTCCGGAGAAACTTTCTGGGCAAGCATCACTGCTGAGATTATAGGTCGAGCCACCAAAGAGCGCGAGGTAGTTGGGTTCGCTGGGATGGGTCACTGCGTGTGAAGCCGTGAAGAGCGCTCCCTGTTGTGCCAACCCATTGATAAAGGGAGCATCATTCGCGCCGATGATGTCGCTATAGCTATGATTTTCTTCAACGACGATGACGATATGATCAAAATGCGGGAGCATTGTTGCCCCTGGCACGGTGTTGGGGACGGTCGTTGCATTCCCACAGCCAGCCAACCAGGCCATGATGATTACCAGCAAGACAAGCGTCGGCACTTTTCGCTTGGTTGCAACAGCGGGTATGGCCATGACGTGCATTTCCTCGTAATTTCCTTCATGCAGCGATGCAACCAAGAGCCGCACCATGCTCACGTGTGACGACAGCGCATTCAACCCGCCACCACAGTGGGGACGAGATAGGGCTTTGCTGCTGCGGCTCCGTGGCCGCTAGACACAGTGTATGATGTTACGCGCTTGGCTGACAACACACGGGTGCATCCTGAGACTTTCGCGTGTTTTCCCGTGTGTTATAGCCGCCACCTCGGATACCATCCACGCCATTGTCCTTGAAAAAATCTGAGCCACTACCCAGTGGCCCGATTTTGTGGAGACGAGGCATCATGATGCGTAATTTTCTGGGTCATGGCGATGCGAGGGCATAGAGAATGGTTGTCCTCTCAGCGGTTTGCCGGGGGTCAAAAATGGGGAACTACGCAAATGAGGTGCTGTATGGTTGACGAACTGAGCTATAATCGCCGCTCTGGTTGCTATGAGGGGGAAACCTCCGATGGGAAATATCGGGTGAGTGTCTCCCGCTCAGCAATGGCTGAGGCACGCCACATCGCCGCGCTGGAGGGAAAAAGTACGACGGATTATCTGACATGGCTCTATGCACCTGACACGTGGGCGCATGATCCCATCTTGCAGGATACGGATGGCGTGGAGATAGAAGACCTCTGACTACAGAACGAGAGTGGCATTTTGCGGTCAACCGTTGAGGCCGCTATGCGTAGATGACGTCCAGCCCCAGCAGAGGGTCTGCCAACACGGACGCTGTTTGTTTTGCTCAGCCTCAACTGGGCGTCAGACTCACTTGACAAGATGGCTTTATTCCGCTATAATGATGACCATACTTCTGACATTGGCTCGCGTTGAGCAAGAACAGTAGCTGCCAGGGGATTCGCCAGCGAACCGGACGGAATGGTGAGAGGTCCGGTAGAGGATTGCCCGCAGTGAACGCGCTTGTGAGCGGTTGGCCGAAGAAAGTCACACGTCAGGATGACGTGGGCAAGTAGGCACAGGCGGCTGGCTTCCGCGCCAAGAATAGCCGAAAGTGGTCACAACAAGCACGCCGCACAATGTAGTGTCGGCTGCGGCGATAGCGGCATCGCTGTGGCAATGAGGGTGGTACCACGGGAGAAGCATAGCGGATCTAGCTGCCTCTCGTCCCTTACGCATCGTGTTCGTAAGGGACGAGAGGTATTTGTTTGCCCACAATCTGGGCACGCAGAAAAAGGATCACGCGTATGCAACACCTATTGACCCTCGCTGATGTGTCTGCCGATGAAATCGCCTATCTCTGCGCGAATGCGCGCCTGATGAAGCACAAACGCGGCGCCATTCAGCCCCCGGCACTCGCCGGGCACACCATTGCGTTACTCTTCGAGAAGCCATCGCTGCGCACGCGCGTCTCTTTCGAGGTCGCGGCGCGCGAATTGGGGGCGAACTGCCTCTACCTCTCGCCCCAAGAGGTCGGACTGAACAAACGCGAGGCCACCGCCGATGTGGCGCGCGTGCTCAGTCGATACGTTCATTGTGTCGTCTTGCGCACCTTTGACCATGCCACCGTCGAGGAATTCGCGCATTCTGCGAGCATTCCCGTGATCAATGGGCTGACCGATGCACATCATCCCTGCCAGGGATTGACCGATGCTTTCACCATTGTGGAGCAGTGCGAAGCGCAGCCCCACCCCATCGTCGCGTATCTGGGTGATGGCAACAATTGCGCCCATTCGTTGCTGCAAGCGGGCGTGAAATTGGGAATGCACCTGCGCATTGCCACCCCCCCTGGCTATGCGCCATCGGCCCAGGTGGTCGCGCAGGCGCAGTGCGAAGCCAAACGCACGGGTGGCAGCGTCACCTTGATGACTGACACTCAAGAAGCCGCCCGTGGCGCTGATGTGCTCTATACCGATGTTTGGGCCAGCATGGGGCAAGAAGCTGAGATCGCCGACCGTCGCGCCATCTTCGCCCCCTATCGCATCGATGCGGCTTTGCTGGCCTTGGCGCGGCCCGCTGCCATCGTGCTGCATCCCCTCCCCGCGCATCGCGGCGATGAGATCGCCACTGAGGTGATCGATGGTCCCCATTCGCGTGTCTTCGTGCAAGCCGAGAATCGGCTGCATATGCAAAAGGCCATCTTGCGGCGCTTGCTGACCACCAGCCAGTCGGCCCTGGCCAACCTCTCAGCGTGATTCAGCACGCTGGCAATGGACCAAAGCGAAGACAGGGAGACCTTTGATGAAACTATGGGACAAAGGCTACACCATCGCGCCACTCATCGAAGCCTATGGGGCCGCCCGCAACGCGGCGCTGGATGCAGAATTGGCGCGGCACGACATCTGGGGCACGCTGGCGCATGTCGCTATGCTCACTCACATCGGCCTGCTGACACCGGATGAAGGCGCGCAACTCCACCACGCGCTGAACGACCTCATGGGGCGTGTCGAGGCGGGCATGCTCATCCCCCAAGCCGGGCAAGAAGACATCCACACCTTGATCGAGCAAGAATTGACCGCACGGCTGGGTGACATCGGCAAGAAGACGCACACCGGGCGTTCACGTAACGATCAGGTGTTGACCGCCCTGCGCCTCTATGCCAAAGAAGGGATTCTGGCCACCGCCGCGACGCTTTGCGACACCGCCGGGCATCTGCTGGCCCTCGCGCAGCGCTATGAATGGACGCCCCTTCCGGGTTACACGCATATGCAGCGCGCCATGCTCTCAAGCGGAGGGCTGTGGGCCTCGGCGCATGCCGAAGCCCTGCTGGATGACCTGGCTGGCCTCACCGCTGCCTTCATCTTGAACGATCAATCACCCCTCGGCTCTGGGGCGGCTTATGGGGTGCCGCTGCCGCTGGACCGTGCTTATATCGCTGAACTGTTGGGGTTCGCCCATGCCCAGCCAAACGTGCTGGCGGTGGCGAATGGACGCGGGAAAAACGAAGCTGCGGTGGTGCAAGCACTGGCGCTGATCATGCTGGACCTCAGCAAATTCGCGCAGGATGTGCTGCTTTTCACCACCAGCGAGTTTGGCTTCTTGCGCGTTCCCCCGGAATTGTGTGATGGCAGCAGCATGATGCCCCAGAAGCACAATCTGAGCGCGTTGGAATTGGTGCGGGCGCGGGCACACACCGTCATTGCCCTGCAAGGGCAGATGCTGGCAACGTTGGCCGGGTTGCCCTCTGGCTATAACATGGACTATCAAGAAACCAAGGCGCCACTCATCGAGGCGCTCCATTTGTGCCGCGAGAGCCTGGCAGTTGTCGCGCTCTTCGCGCAAGGGATCACCATGGATGAAGAACGGGCGCGTGCGGCCTGCAGCGCCGACCTCTTTGCCACCGACCATGCCTATGCGCTGGTGCATGCGGGCGTCCCCTTCCGCGATGCCTATGGGCAAGCGG
>JACDGC010000448.1 GCA_013815535.1 Ktedonobacterales bacterium | reverse complement strand
CGCTGGGCTATGACATCTTCGATAGCGCCATGCCCACCCGCGACGCACGGCACGGACGCATGTTGGCCTTCACCAGTGCAGCCGATGACACACCCTGGGATGACAAATGGTTTGGCCATGTCTACATCGAGGACGAACGCAACCGCAAGAGCGATGGCCCCGTCGCACCCTTTTGTGATTGCCTGACCTGCACACGCTATTCGTTGGGTTACCTGCACCATCTCTTCAAGATCGGCGATAGCCTCTATATGCGCCTCGCCACCATCCACAATCTGCGCTTCATGGCGTTGCTGATGGCACGCTTGCGCGTCAAGGCAGCGTGAGGTGAGGGCCAGCGTAGAGTGGCTGGCGGCTCAGAGCGACACGTGAGCGTTAGCGCAGGGGCAGCGTGATGGTGAAGATCGTGCCGACACCAACCGTGCTGGTAAAGGTGAGCGTGCCAGCGTGCTGCTCGACGATGGCGCTGGCAGCGGCCAGCCCCATCCCCCCGCCATTCTTCGAGAGCCGCGCAGTGCGATCCGAGACGTAGTCGCGGGCGAAGATGTGGGGCTGATCATCAGGCGCGATGCCGATGCCTTCATCCGCGATTCGCAGGTGCAGCGCCGCCGGAGTGGCATCGGCGCTGAGGCGCACCGTTCCACCCGCATGCGAAAATTTGATGGCATTCGTCACCAGATTCATCAAGGCTTGCCGCAACAATTCGCGTTCACAGTGGAGCGTGGGGAGGGTAGCCTCGGCGTCGATAAGGATCGCCACATTGTGGGTCGCCATTTCCAACGTCAGGTGCTGATTGACTTCTTCAAAGAGGTCGCGCACCGCGATGGATTTGAGCATCAGCGGCGTTTGCCCCAGATCGTGCCGTGTCAGATAGAGCAGATTCTTGATGTATTCCAGTAATTCCAGCGCGCTATTGTGCGAATAGCCCAGCAACTGCCGCTGCTCAGCAGAGACGGGATGCACCGGATCGCTCGCCACCATTTCGACGAAGCCCGCGATGGAGTTGAAGCGATTGAGCAGTTTATGCTCGAAGGCGGAAAGGAATTGTTCGCGCTCACGGTCTTGCTGGGCGACCGCGCCATCATCGCGCAGCAGCAGCGCGGATTGCCGTTCGCCATTGGCACCCGATGGCAGCAGGACAGCGGCCACCGTCACCGCATGGGAAGGCACGGTCGCGCCCTCGATGCTGACGCGTTCACGGGGGAGCGCGCCCAGCACAGGGGGCGTGGCGCGGTGCAAGGGGCACAACACGGTGCCACACAGCGGGATACGCTCATCATCATGGCAGCGAATGACTTCTTGACAGTGACGGCCCACCACGGCGGCGTCCCACCCGGTCAGCCCATAGAACGCGGGATTCAACGCACGAATGGTGAAACGCTCATCGATCAGCAGGAACGCGTCATCCGTCGCTTGCAAGACGGCGTGTAATGTTTCGCTGGGCAGGGTCGCCAAGGGATCGGTCGGGTCGCTCTCGGCCAACAGCGCCGCCAGCGAAGCGGCCACGACCACAAGCATTTCGCTTTCTTCACTGGCGAAATGCTCGGCATGGCGACCCACCACCAGCCACCCCAGCGGGGCGGTGTCACGCGTGAGCGGGATCGCCAGATGCGCCAGCCAGCGCGCGGCGGGGCGCGTGTTAGCAAAAACCCGCAAATCGGTGTGGGTGCGGGCGCGCGTCGCCAGGCGATGTAACCGATGGCGCATGGCCTGGGCGGGTTGGCGCAAAACCATCTGCGCGGGATGAGCGCGGTCGGTCTGTAATTCGATGCCCCCCGCGTAGACGAGACCTGTGGGCCGCTCCAAGAAGATGCAGGCGATGTCGGCGGGCAAGCCCTTGACCAGGGCCGCGCAGGCGGCACGAGCGCGGCGGTGGAAGGGGGCACCCAGCACCGTTTCGCGCAACCCCAGCAGCAGGCGATCGACTTTATCAGTGCCATCGATGAACTCCCCCAACGCGTCAAGGGGAATTGCCGCTGAAGAGGAATCAAAGAGATCGCCCAGCATGCCCCACACCCATTCCTATTTCTTCGTGCTGAACTTGTAGCCCGAGCCACGCACCGTTCGGATGAGCGTCGGATTGGCTGGGTCAGCTTCTAGCTTGCGCCGCAGTTTGCGGATATACGAATCCACGATGTTGCTGTCGCCATAGAAATCGTCGTGCCAGACGGCATTCAACAGATCCTCACGCGGCACCACCTGTTCGGCCCGCTGCATCAGGTGCATGAGCATCCGCATCTCGGTCTTGGTCAGGTCGATGGGCTTGCGTCCGGCGATGTGCACCTGCAAGGCGGCAACATCCAACTCCACCGTATCATAACGCAAGCGCTGCTGCTGTTCCAACCCAGTGCGTTTATAAACGCGCACGAGCACGCTCTTCACACGGGCGGCAACCTCAGCGGGGGCATAGGGTTTGGTGATGTAGTCGTCCGCGCCAATCTTGAAGCCTTCGAGTTTATCTTCCAGGTCAGCGCGGGTCGTCATGAAGATGACGGGGACGTCGACCTCTTTCTTCTTGAGGCGCTCGAAGAACTGGAAGCCAGTGAGGTGCTTCGGCCCAAAGTTGACATCCAACAGAATCAGGTGCGGCGGCGACCGCTGGATCATCTCGAAGGCCCCCTCGGGGTTATCGACTTCTTGCACGGTGTGGCCTTCGTTACGCATCAGATGCGCCACCATCATCCGGTTATAGAAATCATCTTCGACGATGAGGATGTTCATGTCGGGATCGTCCTTTGTGCCAAGGGATGCGGCAACGTATCAGCATTCCTTCCAAGATACCGTCCCGATGCTGCCTTGTCAAACGCGATGGCGGAAAGTCCCATCCCACCGCCCGCTTCCTCTCCCGCAGCGCCACATTCATAGGCACAGGGGGCCAGCGGAAACGACAATCTAGCACTACGGGAACATGTAACATGCAGACGGGAGGTGCCGCCGCTTGGTGAAAGTTCAGGTGAAGAAAAGCCCAGCACGTTGCGTGTAGCATCGGGGCATGGTACGATAAAAGGAGTAAACAGAAGCGTGTACCTTGCCCGTCGTCACACACGACGGATGGAGCATATCACCATGGGTGTCATGTATTTCGCGTTCTTCAATGCCTCGGTGGTGTTGGCGGCGCTAGCGGCGTTAGCCTACTTCCTCTATACATTCAGCCAATATCGCACCGCCTTGGCGGCGCGGCAGACCCTGCGGCACGGCAAAGGACGGGCGCGCGTCAGCGCCCAACCTGCTTTCGCTCTGGCAAATGGGCAGTCTGTCTGGGGCCGCGTGCTGCGGATGATGTCGGGCTATGTCGCTGACCAATCCTCGCAGATGGGCGCGACAATGCAGCGGGCGCGCGGCGCTACCGCGACGGTGGTGCCCTTGCGCAGCGAATTCGACGTGGCGGATACCGTCTTGCCCGTCAGCATCGAAGGGCAGGCATTTGGGCGACTGGGGTCGATCCTCACGTGGTTGCTGGCGGGCACACTGGTGATGACCTCACTGATGCGCGCGCTCATCACGGGACACGCGCCCTGGACGAACATGTATGAGGCCAGCATCGCCTTGGCGGGCTTCCTGACGCTGGCCTACATCTATTTCGAGCTACGTTATCAGACGCGCACGCTGGGCGTTGGCGCGGCGGGCGTTTCGTTGATCTTGCTCTTGTCGGCGGTTTGGGTGGGCAATGCCTTTGGGCAAGCCGAGCCCGTCGCCTTCAAGAAGATCATGCCCGCGCTGCAAGACAACCCCATCCTCACCATCCACGTGTCGATGATGATCGTGTCCTATGCCTTCTTCATCGTCGCCTTCCTGTGTGGTGTCTTGATGCTGGTGCAGGGCGACGCCGCGAAGCCACGCTATGCCTGGTTGCCTTCAGGGGAAGCAGCGGATGAACTGGGCTACCGTGCCGTCACCATTGGGTTCCCCTTACTGGCACTGGGGGTCATCCTCGGCGCATGGTGGGCCAATTATGCTTGGGGCCACTATTGGAGTTGGGACCCCAAAGAGACGTCCGCGCTGATCACGTGGTTGGTCTATGCGGTCTACCTGCATGCTCGGGGGATGCGCGGGATGCGCGGCAAGACGATGGCATGGTTGCTGATCGGCGGCTTCGCGGCGACGATCTTCACCTATTTCGGCGTCAGCTTTGTCGTGCCTGGTCTGCAC
>JACDGC010000447.1 GCA_013815535.1 Ktedonobacterales bacterium | reverse complement strand
GTTGAACCGCGCACCGGGCATCTGGCACAAGTTTCGCCATATGCAGCGTCGGCGCGCGGACGGCTTCTACGAAAATTCGCCAGTGCGCGTGGGGCTGACGGTTGGCGAGGCCGATGCCCCCACTGGTGTGACGGAGGCGCGGCTGCGGGGCTTTTTCGCCAAACGCGGCTTTCGCGTCGAGACGGCCCCTGGCTCCACCGATGCCAAGACCTATCTCTACATTCACAAATTCGGCTGGTCGGCGTTGTCAACCTTTGTGTTCCATACCTGCCTCATCGGCGTCATGTTGTGCGCGGTGCTCACGGGCTGGGGCGGCTTTGGCCAAGGCTCGATGGCCGAGCGCATCTTGCCCGCCCCGGTCTATAATTACTTTCAGGACTTGGCAGGTTTCAGCTATGATCAGCCGCTGCCGAATGGCGAGCAAGGCGTCGTCTATCCGATGGGGACCCCACACAACATCATCTATCGCGCCGTGAAGTTCACCATGACGGTCGATCCACAACGCTTCACCCCGACAGACTTCTACACTGACCTGCAACTTTACCAAGATGGCAAATTGGTCGCCCAGAAGCGCATTCGCGTGAACGATCCACTAACCTATCAAGGCGTGACGTTCCATCAAGCATCATTCATGATGGCGACCAGCATCCAACTGCGGGATGACAAAGGCAACGTCATCTATAGCGGTGCCATCCCACTGACCGATCATCGCACTACCGCGCCAGACCCCAACTCTGGCAACGTCTATCAGACCAACAGTGTCTCGGACGTCCCCATCCCCAACTATGACGAGACGATGAACTTGGCGGCGACGCGGCTGGACAACGGTTCCTGGTTGGTGGGCGTGCGTGGTTTTGATAGCGCGGGCAAGCCAATCTTTCAGGGCGCGTCGAACTTTGGTTTCACGTGTGTGACGCCAGATGGCGCACAGTTCGTGGCGGGCACCGACTATGGCTGCAAGCTTTCCAACGGCTGGTGGATGCGCATCAACGATGTCTCGCGTGGCACGGTGCTGCTCATCACCAAGGATGCTGGCTCGCCCTTGCTATGGCCCATCTTGGCGCTGTTGGTGCTGAGCATGTGGATTACGTTTGGCTTTCCGCCGCGCCGCTACTGGGCACGCATCGAGGGCAGCCAAGTGCGCATGGCCGCGCTGAAAGAGCATTTCGTCAACCAGCAGCGCGAATTGGATGCCTATACCCGCGCGTTCGGTAATCGCCCCTTGATCGTCGCGCCCACCGTCACACCAGATGCTGACGCCAAGCCCGCGCCCAAGCGCCGCGAAAAGCAAACCGCCACAGCATGAGGCTGACGACCTTGTGGTCGCATCTACGCTCTTTCATCGCTGCGAAGCCGCCCCCCCTCCGCTTCGTTAAAAATGCGGGTGGGGGTTTGCGTTTCCCTCTGCCAGCAGTGGTGGTGACGCCGCCGTTTGCGGGCCACGCCACGCGGCGATGCGTTGCCAGAGCGCCCGCAGCGTCGCGCCATAGAGTGAGCCCTGGGTGAAGAGGCGCCGCACCAGCCCAAAGATCTCGGTATTCATGCTGACGATGGGCGTCTCGAAGAGGATGCGGCGCAGCAGTGCCTCACCCTGGGCCGCCGTGAAGACGCCGTAGAACGCCGCCAGATCCGCATCCGACGCGGTGCGGTCCATCGCGCGCCGCAGCCACCCCTCGATGCGCAGATAGTCGCCCAGGCCACTGGTGCGTGGCAGATCGCGCAGGTAGATGGGCACCGCGCGCGTCGAACCATTCAGGACGGTGTTCGCCACGGCCCCCGCCGCCAAGCGCCCCGCGACCAGCGCGGGGTAGATGCCACCCCCCGTCGCCGCGCCACACAACCCCGCCGCATCACCCAGCAGCAGCACGCGCGCGCCTGCGTCGTCGCGGTGGACACGCCGCAGCGCATTGCCGACGGGGATCACGCCGCCTTTGCGTTGCACGATGCGCATCTGGCTCATATCGACGTATTGTCCAAAAATGGCGCGGGCCGCTTCGAGCGAGACGTTGGGCTTGAAAGTGCCTGCGTGCCCGGCGACGCCCAGCGCCGTGATGTTGCCATGGGGGGCCAGCCACAAGCAATAGCCCGGTGCGAGGGTTTGGTTCATCACCAAGCGGAAGGTGTCGCTGGGCACGGTGACGCCCTCGATCAGCCACTCCGCGCCCGCCAGCATATTGGCGTTGGTGTCGAGGCCCAGCTTGCGGGCGACCTGCGACTGCGCGCCATCCGCGCCGATGAGGAAGCGCGCGGCGACGGTGGTGGCCCCGCTGCTGCCTTTCGCTGTGTAAGCGACCGACATCACGCCATCCGTCGCCATGGTGGCATCGGTGAAGGTGCTGCCGCAACGGATCTCGACGCCGTGGTCCTGCGCGCCCTCGGCCATCCACTGCAACATGCCGGTGACATCCGCCATGAAGAAGCGATAACTCGCGGAGCCAACCGAGATCATCGGCTGGTTTGGCACGTGAAGGATCAGCCGATTCACCGCGTTCATCAAATAGCGCGAGGGCACATCGATGAGCGTCAGCACATCACTGAAGAGCACGCCCGTGGTGCGCACGACGCCGCCCACCACCGGGTCGCGTTCCAGCACCAACACGCGCATTCCCTGCACGGCGGCGGCGCTGGCAAAGCTCAGCCCCGCGAAGCTGGCCCCAACCACGACAACATCATAGGGTTGCTGCGCGTTCATGGGTGATCCCTCGACTTTCTATCCCCACCAACTCACCCTCAGGTGTGGCGTGGGTAAAGGGGGTGATGCTGGGCCACATGCAAGCGATGATCAGCACAGGAGGTGGATGAGGAAGAATGCCAGGATGAACAGACCGCCACGCCGTTGCGCCAAGGGAACAACCATGCGTGCCATGTCGTGCCTCTTTGAAAAGCAGGATATGGCAAGATCATAACCGATGATGGCACCTGTTGGCAATGGGGCGGCCAATCGCGTGTCAGCCGCCGATGCCAGCACGCAGTTCGCGCAACCCCGCCGCCGCTCCTTGTGCATGACCATAGATAGACGAGCCAGCGACCAGCACGTTCGCGCCCGCCGCGACGGCTTGCGCGGCAGTGCCCGCGTGGATGCCACCGTCCACCTCGATGTCTGTTTGCAAGTGGCGCTCAGTGAGCAAGGCCCGCAGGCGGCTGACCTTGGGCAGGCACTCCGCCATGAACTCTTGCCCCCCAAAGCCGGGATGCACCGTCATCACCAGGATGAGATCCGCTGCATCGATGAAAGGTTCGACCCGCGCCACATCCGTTTCGGGGCTGATGGCCAGCCCAGCTTTCACCCCCTGTTGGTGAAGGTAGCCGATGAGGGCGCGCGGGTCATCCAGCACCTCGCTATGGAAAATGATGAGATTCGCGCCAGCGCGCAGGAAGTCATCGACATAGCGCGTGGGGTCAGTGATCATCAGATGCGCTTCGATGGGCAGCGTGGTGCTGCGACGGACGGCTTCAACCCCCAGCGCGCCGATGCTGATGTTGGGGACGAAGTGGCCATCCATCACATCCACCTGGATGCGGTCGGCCCCAGCGTCGGCGACCGCTTTGACTTGCTCGCCCAAGCGCGTGAAATCCGCCGAGAGGATCGAGGGAACGATGAGTGCCATGCGGGTCGCTCCTTACAAATGCAAATCGCCCGCTGCGGCCATATCGAGCATCCAAATCATCTGACCTTCGATGGGTTGGACGCGCTGCGAGGGCAAGCGGTCATCAGGGGAGGTCGGTTGCTCTTCCAAGGCCCGTGCGGCGATGCCCGCCTTGCCCGCGCCATTGATGAGGAAGACGATCACCTTGGCGGCATTGACGGATGCCAACGTGAGCGAAATGCGGTCAACATATGGCCCTGGGCCGGTGCTGTGCTGGACGCCCACCACCAATTGATCCAGCATATCCACCTGAGGATCACCAGGGAAGAGCGAGCAGATGTGACCATCTGGCCCCAAGCCCAGCCATAACAAATCGAAACGCGGCAACGCCCCCATTTCTAATCCGAAGGTGCGGGTGATCTCTTCGACATAGCGCTCGGCGGCAACATCGATGGGAAGTTCGCCATGCATGCGATGCACATTGGCTTCTGGGATGGCCACATGCGCCAACAGCGCATCGCGCGCGGCACCATAGTTGCTGCGTGGGTCATCGGGTGGCAC
>JACDGC010000446.1 GCA_013815535.1 Ktedonobacterales bacterium | reverse complement strand
TTCGGGGATCGCTGGCGTACGCGGCAGTGATGGCAAAGTGCAATGGCACAGGGGGGTTGGGGCGATCAACTGGTCCCCGCTCGTGGTGGGCGACACCATCTTTCTCTGTTCACAACCGCAGATTGGCACGCCGTTGATGCTTTGGGCGCTCCATCGGGCTGATGGCACGGTGGTGTGGTCAACGCCATTGACTGATGCGACGGGGGGTTTCAATCCCCTGCTTGGCGCGGATGCCAACACCGTGCTGGTCAACACCTACGCGAACCTCGATGCATTTGATGCCGCCACGGGCCATCTGCGCTGGCAACACGCAGCGCAGGCGGATGGCCGACCAACCAGCACCACCCAGATAGCCCTCTATAGCGAACGCACGCCAGATGACCACGCCAAACTGATCGCGTTGCATACAGCGACGGGAACGCTGGCATGGAGCCAGTCGCTATTTATCAACAACACCCCGATCAGAGCAGGCGACAAAGCCATCTTTGTCTCCGCACAAACGGTCTACTTTCCTGACGCTGACCAACGTATCGCGGCTGTGAATCTGGCCGATGGTCACCCCCGCTGGCACAGCCAAGAGACGGGCATCGTGGTCGCCGGGGGGCCTCAGACCGTAGTCGTGAAGCATGGGTACCATCCCACGACCCTTCTCGGGCTGGATGCTACATCGGGTCAGCGCCTGTGGTCGATGCCATTGGTGACCGATCTCGTCACTGTCAGCCTGGCAGGCACGACACTGGTGACGGCCTCAGGGGCGACCATCGTGGCGGCGGACGCGCGCACGGGCAAAGAACTTTGGCGCAAAGCATTGAACGCAGCGTATAGCACAAACCTCCCGCTGATGCTGGATGGCGTGCTATTTCTCTATAGCGAAAACAGTCAGGCACATGGCTCTCCTGGGTGTGCGGGTTGGCAAGCATGCCCCGATTATCTCTACGCGTTGCATCCCGACACAGGAAAGAGCTATTGGGAAGACACGCTGACCGACGCGAATGGGATGGCCCTACAAGAAGGCGACGCTTGACAGGCCAGCCATTCCCTCCCGCGAGCGCGCCAAACGGTCGCAACGCATTCAAGCCAGCACCTCCTCGGGTGGAGGCATTGCCTCGGCTTCGGCGCTGGCACCCACGGCATCGGGCGTGATGCGCACATGGCGCAAGCTCAAGAATGCAATGGTGCCAGCAAGCAAACATAACACCCCCGGCAGCAAGATGAGCAGGTCATAAGTGCCGAAAGTCTGGCCCCACACATCCAGATGAAAACCATGAAACACCGTGCTGGCCAGGGTGCCAAAGACGGCGACTGAGGTGATTTGCGCCGTCATCATCGCGGGTTCCAGCACGGCCATCACCCGCCCAACCAGGGCACGCGGTGTGGCATAGAGCACCAATGGCATCAGCGCGACATTCATGGCGCCATTGGGCACCCCCAGCAAGAAGCCCAAGATCGTCCCTGGCAGCAATGTCGTCTGGCGCGAGAGGGCGATGGCGGCCACGCCAATCAACAGCATTGACAGCCAAAACGTGCGGATGACGCCGATGCGTTTCGCCAGCGTTCCACCCAAGATGGAGCCAATCACCAACCCCAACCCCAGGATCACCGGAAAGACCCCAATCGCTTCTGGGGGGGCATGCAGGTTTTGCGTCAGGAAGAACACCAACAGCGCATTGACCGCCCCCGAACCAAACAGCACAATTGTGTAGGTGATCAGAAGCGTGCGAATGATACGATTGGCGATTGCGAAGCGCACCCCCGTGATGAACTCACGCCGAAGGGCGCCACGCTCGCCCCGCTTGACGCTCTGCGCGGCTGGGGGGGCTTTGACGCCCTGGATCGCCTTGAAGGCTATGGCAAAGGATAGCGCGTCGGCGATGAGGGCGAAGCCGATGCCAAACGGCACGAACAGCAACGGGGCAATGCCAAAGCCCACCATCAGCGAGAGGTTCGCCATCGTCTCGATCAACCCACTGGCTTGCGGCAGGTCGGCCTGCGCGACGAGATCGCCCACCAGCGCGGTACGAGATGGTCGGGTAAATTGGGCGCTGCCATTGACGAGAAAGACGACCGCGTACACCATCACCAACTGCGCCACTAAGGGAGGGTGCCCCCCAGCAAAAAAGGGCAGAGGCACCAGATTGGCGATCACCAACAACGCTGCCGTCAACACCCCCTGTACGGCAATGAAACGGAGCATCGTCCGACGTTTGTCCCAGCGATCCACAAAGACGCCAGCGATGGGGCCAATCAGCAATGAACCAAGCGAGGCACTCAACAAGACGCCGCTCACCGCGAGCGGTGCCCAGCTTTGCCCACGCCCGAGATCGAAGGCCAACCACAGCGCGAGGGTGAAGTCGAGCAATGCATCACCGATGAAAGAGATCGATTGCCCCGCCCAGAGCAACGCGAAATTGCGATTGATCAGCAAGCCCGTTTTGCGCGTGGTGGTCGGGGTTTCCGTCGAAGGCATAAAAAGTCCTCCCTATGATGGGTTACATGGCAAAATGTGGTTGTCGGGATGTCACGCTAGGTCAAGACGACATCCAGCGGCTGCAACGTTGTGGCATCCACAAAAATAGCGAGTTGTCTTCCCGCCGTCAGATCGAGGAGGGTGAGGCGTAGCGCATTGTGTCCGGCATATGTCACCTCTGCCTCTGGCCCGATCACGATGCGATCCGAACCGAAAATAAAATCCCGGGCCGAGGGGAGCATGCCATACAGCGATATCACCGAGATCGTGACGCTATTATGCAAGCAGTCGCAATCCGAGACCAGCCATGTGTGCAAGCCACTGGCAGGGGTAAAACGGGTATCGCGCACGATGCGCAGGTGGGTTTGCCGAAGACACATCCCACACAGACACTCGCCGCCATTGGCCATGGCCCCCAGGTAGTAGCGCCCCGCTTCGTTGGCCAGCCGCTTCGTTGCTGGCAAGAACGAACGCGCATGGGCGAGATCGACCATGCCCAGTGAAGAGATTTCCGTGTCTTTGCAATCGGGGCAGCGCAGGCGCATGTTGACCCGCCCGTCTGGCATTGACTCGAAGGTGCCTGCCATGCGATGGCGGCCACAAAAAATGCACCAGATGCTGGTGGCGCGCCAACGGCCCGCATCCGCTGAGTCAACCGCCAACCCAAGAGCAAGGGCTTCTGAGCGTAAATCAGCGCTGAGGATGGCCAGCATGTGTTTGCGGGCGCGATGCAAACGCGATTCTACGGCACCAAGCGTCATTCCCATCTGGGCCGCCAGCTCGGGCTGAGGCACCTCGGCCAAGTAGTGCCGCTCCACCACCACGCGGTTCTCTGGCGAGAGATAGCCGAGCGCGCGGTCAAGCAAAAAGGCCATGTCTTGCCGCGTCAATTCTTCGGCGGGATCGAATATGGTGGGATCGGGCAGGTTGTTGGTCGCGGATGCCTCATCATCCAGGGACGTTTCGTGGGCTTGCACACTGCCATGCTTGCGCTGATGACGCAGGCAGACGTTGCGGCAAATGCCATCGAGCCACGCGGCGAATGCGGCTTCGTCGCGCAGATGGTGGAGCGAACGCCACGCTTCGAGCAAGGTTTCTTGAACGATATCTTCCGTCATGTCTGGCGCGATGCGTTGTGCCCGCGCCAGCCGCCGCAGTCGCGGCTCGGCATGGCGAAAGAGATCCTCGATCTGTGCGGCAATGAGCATGGGTGCGTCTTTTTCCTCGGCGGCGTGGTCAACGGTAGAGTGGGCGATCATGCGGACGTTCACCTCCATGATATATCAGTCGCGCTGAACCTGCCGCGCCTTGCGAAAAAAAGGAGCACCACGCAAAAGTCATCCCTTTCTTCTTGAACAACCCAGTATGTATGCTGGGCGAAACACACTCGCAGGCCCCGCACCAGAGATGCATCCTTGGTGTGGGGCCTGCGAGTGTGTGCTATGGGTGGCTCAGCCGCGCAGTTCGCGCGCGACCAGATCGGGCAGTTCCGCGATGGGGATGCGGCGCTGCTCGGTGGTGTCGCGGTCGCGGATCGTCACCTGATTGTCTTCCAGGCTATCAAAATCGACCGTGACGCAATAGGGCGTGCCGATCTCGTCTTGGCGACGATAGCGCTTGCCGATGCTGCCGCCCGTCTCATCATACTGCGTCACGCCGACGTGGCGCAGGCTATAGCGGATGTC
>JACDGC010000445.1 GCA_013815535.1 Ktedonobacterales bacterium | reverse complement strand
GCATCCGTCACCTTGCCAAACAACACCAACCTGCACGTCTTTGCCATGACGATTCAATAGCCAGTTTCCCCACCTCATTCCTGGGGGGCATGGACAAATGCTCCCCAGGAAGCGGCGGCGTAGCATCCTATTTGGGAGCTATGCCGCCATCTTTATTAGCGCGCCTCACGTCACCACCAAGCCATAAGGAGCGGTCCCACATTGTATTTCATGAATTTCATGATATAATGTTCATTGTATTCATGAACAGACGAAAGGGGGCAACGGCTTGGCAGACGCGCCGGTCACTCTTCGCGATATCGCCCAGCGTTCGGGCGTCTCCATCGGCACCGTATCACGCGTGCTCAATCAACGTGCCGATGTGAATGCCGCGCTGCGACAGCGGGTGCTGGCCGCCGCCTCGGCGCTCAACTATGTCGGCCCCGCCGGGCAAAGCACGCCGCATGCCTCGGGGCGCGCGCTCAAACGCGTGGCGTTTTTGTTGGCGCTGACCTCGGCGGTCGAAAGCCCCCCCACGGTTGATCCTTTCTGGGCGGATATCCTCCATGGCGTCGAAACTGTGGCACGCTTGATTGACTGTCAGGTGCACTTTCGCACCGTCGTGCCAGATGAGGATGATGCGGTGCTCATCCGTTCATTGGGCGAGGCGCACCTGGGTGGGGTGCTGCTGGTGGGGGCCGCCGCGCCGTCGCTGGTTGCCGCCTTGGCTCGGCAGCCAATGCCTTGCGTGTTGGTGGATCATCGTCTCCCCGGGCAGGCCTACGACGCGGTGCTTTCTGATGACTTTGGGGGGATGGCGCTGGCGATCCAGCATCTGTTGGCGCGTGGACACCGCCAGATCGCGTTTCTCGGCGGTGCGGCTTCCTCTGACGTTTCGGCGAATGAGTATTTTTATACCGTTGAGCAACGGTTGGCGGCGTATCGGCATACGGTGTTGTCCGCAGGCGTGGTGCTCGATCCGGCTTTGCATGTGCCGTGTGTCCCCAATGTGGCGGGGGGTGAGGCCGCGTGCCGTGCCTTGCTCGCCCAGGGGCACTCCTTCAGCGCGCTGGCCTGTGCGAACGATAAGACCGCCATCGGAGCCCTCAAAGCGTTACATGCCGCAGGCTTGCGCGTCCCATTGGACGTTTCGTTAGTGGGCTTCGATGATGGCGAACTGGCGGCCCACACCATCCCCGCGCTGACGACGGTGCGCGTCGATGCCGTGGGGGTGGGGGCGACGGCGCTGCGGGTGCTGGCGGCCCGCGCCAACGAGGCCACCCCCATTCCCGTGACAACCACGCTGAGCGTGACCCTGACCGAACGCGCATCGGTGCGCGATCTCACTCTTCGAGGAGCTTGATTCATGAGTGTGCAACCCCGCTTGAAACGCCTCTTTGCCGCCGATGGCACCTGTTTCGATGTCGCCATCGATCATGGCTTCTTCAACGAATATAGTTTTTTGGCAGGCATCGAAGATCTGCCCGCTGCCGTCACGACCATCATTGATGCCGCGCCCGATGCCATCCAACTCACGGTTGGCCAGGCGCGCCACCTGCAAATGCGTCCCGGCGCCAAACCCGCGCTGGTGCTGCGCACCGATGTGGCGAACGTTTATGGTGCGGCATTGCCGCGCAGCCTCTTCAGCCAGCTCATCGCTGAGCCGATTGAGCAAGCCTTGCGCCTCGATGCCGCCTGTGTGGTCGTCAACCTCCTCCTCTTGCCCGAGCAACCCGAACTGCACCACGCGTGCGTCCACAACATTGCCGCCCTCAAGCCGCTCTGTGAGCGCTACGGCTTGCCCCTAATGATCGAGCCGTTGGTGATGCAGCCCAATGAGCGCGCGGGCGGCTATATGGTCGATGGCGACATCACCAAGATCCTGCCTTTGGTGCGTCAAGCGGTGGAATTGGGGGCGGATGTCATCAAAGCCGACCCGACTGACGACCCCAGCGAATATCATCGCGTCATCCAGATTGCCGGGGGGATTCCCGTGCTGGTGCGCGGCGGTGGGCGCGCGGCAGATGACGAGATCCTGGCGCGCACCGCTGCGGTGATGGCCCAGGGTGCGGCGGGCATCGTCTATGGCCGCAACGTCGTCCAACATGCCAACCCGCGTGGCATGACCCGTGCCCTGATGGCCATCGTCCACGACAAAGCCACGCCTGAGCAAGCCGCGAAATTCCTAGGGGAGGCATAGCACATGCGCGAGATCCGTTTCGGCATCATCGGCGCGGGGCTGATGGGCCGTGAATTTGCCAGCGCGGCGGCACGGTGGGCCCATCTGCTGGACCAGTCTGTGCGCCCGCGCATCGTCGCGGTCTGTGATGCGAACCCCGCCACCCATGCCTGGTTCGCCGCCACCCTGCCAGAGGTGCGCCTTTCGACCGATTATCATGATTTGCTCGCTGACCCAGATGTGGAGGCGATCTATTGCGCGGTGCCCCATAACCTGCACCAGCAGCTTTACATCGACATCTTGCGCGCGGGCAAGCATCTGCTGGGAGAAAAACCATTCGGCATCGACCACCCCGCCTTCGCGGCTATCAACGCCGAGATTGAGGCCCACCCTGACCTGCTGGTGCGGTGCTCGTCGGAATACCCATTCTTTCCGGGGGCGATGCAGCTCTATCAATGGGTGCAAGCGGGACGCTTTGGGCGCATCTTCGAGGTCGAGGCGGGCTATTGGCATTGCAGCGACCTCAATCCCAATAAGCCGATCAACTGGAAGCGGCGGATCGCCACCAATGGGGAGTATGGCTGCATGGGCGATCTGGGGATGCATGGGCTGCACTTGCCTGTGCGCCTCGGCTGGCGACCCGCGCTCCTCCGCGCGCAACTGAGCAAGATCGTGACCGAGCGGCCCGATGGCCAGGGGAACATGGTGCCCTGCGAGACGTGGGACAACGCCATCCTCTCCTGCGATGTCCACGCGCCAGAAGGCGACTTCCCCATGACCATCTCGACCAAACGCATCGCACCGGGGCACCAGAGCAGCATGTTTTTCCGAGTCTCTGGCACCGCATGTTCGGCGGAGTTTACCACCAAGTATCCCAAGCAGATTCGCTATCTCCCCTACACCCCTGGTGGTGAGCAGGCGTGGCGCGAGGTGGACGTCCCCTACAAGCCGGTGTATCCCACCATCACGGGCGAGATCTTCGAGTTTGGCTTTACCGATGCCATCTTGCAGATGTGGGCAGCCTTTTGCGACGAACTGGCGCATGGACGAGATGGCATGCATCAGCCGTTCTACTGCGTCACCCCCGCCGAGGCGGGTACGTGTCACGACATCTTCACCGCCGCGTTGCAGTCACACGCGACGGCGAATACGGTGCGGCTCTAGTCGTCCGCGAAAGGAGGCACACCGTGTTCGATGGAGAAGTGGTGGTCGCGGGACACATCTGCCTGGATGTCATCCCCACCTTCGCCGCAACGGGTGGGGGGGCGGTGCGGCCCGGCACGCTGGTGCGGGTTGGTCCGGCGCAGTTCGCCCCTGGTGGCGCGGTGGCCAACGTCGGGATGGCGCTGAGTCGGCTGGGGTGCCTCCCGCGCTTGGTTGGCAAGGTCGGCGCTGACCAATTCGGCGCGACGCTGCTGGCTCTGCTGCGCGCGCAGGACGCACAGTTGGCGGCGGGGATGCGCATCACAGCGGGTGAGACCACCTCGTATAGTGTCGTCATCAATCCCCCTGGCATCGACCGCACTTTTTTGCATTGCCCTGGCGCGAACGACACCTTTGGCGCGGCGGAAATGGCGACACTGGATTGGGCTGGCGTGCGGCTGCTGCATTTCGGCTACCCACCCTTGATGGCACGCATCGCGGCGGATGACGGCGCTGAATTGGCCACTCTGCTGGGTGAGGCACGGGCGCACGGCGTCACCACTGTGTTGGATATGGCCTGGCCCGACCCTGACAGTGCGCTGGGGCAGATCGACTGGGGCACATTGTTGCGCCGCTGTCTGCCACATGTCGATTGCTTCATGCCCAGTGTCGAGGAAGTGCGCTTCATGCTGGATGGCGCTGGCAACACGGAAAGCTGGACGGTGGCCGAGCTTGATGCCCTGGCTGAGCGCTGCCTCGCCATGGGCGCCGCCATTGTGGCAATCAAACTAGGCGACCAGGGGCTCTATCTGCGAACGACCGCTGATGCCACGCGGCTGAGGCAGGCGGGCGC
>JACDGC010000444.1 GCA_013815535.1 Ktedonobacterales bacterium | reverse complement strand
CCACTGCCCAGGATGACCCTGCCAGCCAATGGGGGCGCGTGTCGCCGCTCGAATCTCTCAGCGAGGAAGACGCGCCCTCGGTCGTCCCCATCACGCCCCAGCCACCCCCTGCCGACGCGCCCATCTTGCACGCCAAGCCCACGGATAGCCCCATGGAAGAGCGTGACTGACCCAACCAGGCGCGGCTAGCGGCGCTTGCGTGGCGCACGGCGCGGATTGCCAGACTGGCGTGTTTTGGGGTCGGGCGGCTCGGCATCGGTGGCCAGGATCTGTTTCATCGCCATGCGGTGCTGATAGCCCTTCTGGCGATAGCGGTCGGGGGCATGAATCTGCTGATTCAGTTGGGTGGCGCTTTGGTGCATGGTGGTGGGCGCGAAGCTCCCCAACGCTGCGCGGATGCCCGCGTCATCCGTGGCCACGGTCACACGTTGACCCCGGGCCTCGGCATCGCAGGCCAGCCGAATGATGCACTCATCCGCCGTGCAACCCGCTGCCGAGTAGACGATGCTGATGCCCAGGTGCACGGTGCGCGTTTCGCTTTTTTGGTCGCCATCGAAGACGACTGTGAGGTCGACGTTGCGCTTGGTGTTGCGTGCCGCCAACAGTGTCACCAGCGCGTCGCGCCCATGTTGCAGCGACCGGCGCTCCGCCTGGGCCAATTGGGGCGACCGTCGGATGACATTGTAGCCATCCACCAGCACCATGTGTTCATGCATCGTCTCTACCTATTACTCTCACCGAATGCTCTATTTTACCATCATTCCGCGCGGATGGCATCTGGCGCGCTCATTTGGCTATGGGGGTGGGGCTGCGTGGTCCCTTGCGGAATGTCAAAATCCTCCGCGATCAGGCGTGCCGTCATCTTGGCAGACATCATCACGGCGGGCGTGCCCGCGCCCGGTTGGGCATTCGCGCCGACGAGATAGAGGCCATGGATGTCTTCGCTGCGGTTGTGGGGGCGGAAATAGGCCGATTGCCGCAGGATGGGTTCCACGCCAAATCCATTACCAAGGTAACTATTCAGCGTATCTTTGAAGTATTCCGGGGTGATATAGCTCTTGTGCACCAACCGCTCGCGCAGGTTAGGGATGTACCCCCGCTCGTCTAAGAAAGTCAAGATCTTGTCGGTGAAAGGTTCGCCCAACTGGGCCCAATCGAGACCACTCGCCAGATTTGGCACCGGAATGAGGGTATAGGCCGCGTGGTGCCCAGGAGGCGCCAGCGACGGATCGGTCAGCGTGGGGATGTGGAGATATTGCGAGAAGTCTTGCGCCAACACCTTGCGATCAAAGATGTCGCGCAGTAACTCCTCGTAACGTGGCCCCAGGATGATGTTGTGGTGGCGCAGCGCCAGGGCGGGTCCGTCGGCGCGGAAGCCGAAATAGATGACCACAAGTGACATCGACTGTTGCGCCAGCCGCACGCGTGCATCTGGCTGCCAGGTCCGGAAACGCGGATCGATCAAGTCGAGGAAGGTGTGGGCATAATCGGCATTCGAGACGACCAGATCGGCGGAGAGGTAGGTGCCATCTTTCAGGATGACCCCGCGCGCGTGCTTCGCGGCGAAGCGATTCGCGGGCAAGCCGCCATGCGCGTCAGCGACATGGATGCGCGCGACCTCGCTGCGATAGCGCATCGCGCCACCGAGGTCCTCGAATTTTTGCACGAAGCCCGCCACCAGTTCGCCCATGCCGCCGTGTGCATAGTGGATGCCCCAAGTCTTTTCCACAAAATGGATCATGGCATAGATGGCGGGCACGTGCAGCGGGTTCCCGCCGATCAACAGCGGCTCGAAGCTGAAGACCTGCTGCATCTTGGGGTTGCTGAAATACTTCTTGACGAACGCGAAAAGGGTGCGGACGGCGTCGAGCTTCAGCAGGTCGGGCACGACGGTGAGCATTTCGCGCATGTCGCCAAAATAGGTGTAGCCCAGTTCTAAGAAGCCGCGTGCGAAGATCGCGCCCGCGTCCTGGTGAAAGCGCTCATAGCCCGCCAGATCTTCGGGCGCCAGGGCGCGGATCTGATCGCGCGTATGCTCAGGGTCGCCGTCATAATCGAAATAGGTTCCGTCATCGAAGTAGATGCGATAGAACGGCAAGATGGGCATCAGGTCGACGTAGCGCGCCGTCGCGGGGCCAGCGCTGCTGCCCGACCGCACGCGTGCCTCTGGCCGCAGCACCTCGGGTGGGAAGTCTGGCTCGGCCAAATTTGGCTGGCCACGTTCCAGTGCGAAGAGTTCTTCGATCAAGTGTGGCACAGTGATGACCGTTGGCCCCATATCAAACGTGAAGCCGTCTACCCGCCGCGTATAGGCGCGCCCACCGGGTCCGTCCAACTTTTCCAAGATGGTCGTGTCGAAGCCCAGACTCTGCAATCTGATCCCCAAGGCCAGGCCGCCGAAGCCCGCGCCGATGATAATCGCCCGTTTGCCACCCATCGTTCGTATCTTCTCTCTCATTTCCGCTCTGTTCGATGAGATTGTAGCAAGATGGGTGGGGCGTGACGCAACGTTATGATGAATCTTGCCCCAGCCGTGACGCTCACCGACCGCTCTCGTTTGATCATGGGCATGCGTAAACAATGATGTGCCGCTGAGTAGACAAAACATCCGCCCAAATGGGGCAGGGTAAGGGTCGCTTCATGGCAAACGGTGTAGTGAATTCGATGACGTTCAGCGAGCAACTGCGGGCGCGCTATCGGCGCGGGCATCCCTGGCAGACGCTGCTGGCCCTTTATGAGGGTGATCTGCCACGGTTGGCACTGGCAGGGTTTTTCTATGTGGTCAAATCTTCGCCGATCTGGATCGTCCCCATCCTCACAGCGGAGGTCATCAGCATCGTGGGGCACCCCGGACCGCACGCGCTGACGCAGTTGCTGTGGGCGGGGGGCATCATCGCGCTGGTGACGTTGCAAAACAGCCCGACGCACATCCTCTATATGCGGTTCCTCAGTCAGGCGACGCGGCGGATGGAGGTGCGGTTGCGGTCGGGCCTGACCCAGCGTTTGCAGCACCTCAGCATGCACTTCTATTATCGCCATGATGCTGGTGCGTTGGGGACGAAGCTCCTGCGCGATGTCGAGATGATCGAGCAGTTCACCAAGCAGCTCTTCGAGAGCATTCCCGGTCCCATCATCTCCATCCTCATCGCGGTGATCGTCACGGCGGTGCGTGTGCCTGCCTTCCTGCTGTTTTATCTGCTGACGGTGCCAGTGGCTTTGGTGCTCTATCAGGTGATGCGTCGCCCTTTGCAACGCGAAAATGAGAGCTTCCGTTCTGAAATCGAAAGTATCTCTGGGCGGCTCAATGAGATGCTGCGGATGCTGCCACTCACCCGCGCGCACGGCGTGGAAGATGAAGAGATCGCCCGGCTGGAGCAGCGGCTGGGTCGCCTGCGCCAAGCGGGCTTACGGCTGGATGGCGTCGGTGCCGTGTTGGGGTCGAGCGCCTGGGTCGTCTTTCGCCTCTTTCAAGCGTTGTGCTTGGTGGTGGCCAGCTATTGTGCCATCACCCACCGCTTGCCCATTGATGTGGGCATGGTGGTCTTGTTGACGGGCTTCTTTACCAACATCACTGAGGGCGTGAACCAGATCATCAATACCCTTCCCATCCTCAGTAAGGGATTCGCCTCCATTGACTCGATTGGTGACCTGTTGGAGGCGGAGGTTGGGGAAGATGAAGCGGATAAACCAGAGGTGAGTGAGGTTCGCGGCGCATTTACCTTCCGCGATGTCACATTTGGTTATCCCTATGCCGAGCGTCCCGCGCTGGTTGACCTGAACCTGACGGTGCGGGCGGGCGAGTCGCTTGCGTTCGTGGGCGGCTCAGGCTCGGGCAAGTCCACTGCCATCAACTTGATCATCGGCTTCCTGCGGCCCACTTTCGGAGCGCTGCTGTTGGATGGGCGCGACATGCGCACCATCGACCTGCGCAGCTATCGTCGCCACCTGGCGGTCGTCACTCAGGAAACGCTCCTCTTCAAGGGCACCATTCGTGAGAACATCCTCTATGGCGTTCCCCCCGTTGAGGAAGGGCTCTTTCAAGCCGCGTTGCGCGACGCCAATGTTGCTGAATTCTTGGCCGATCTGCCAGACGGGGCTGAAACACTGATCGGAGAGAATGGTGCGCGCTTGTCTGGTGGCCAAAAACAGCGCATCGC
>JACDGC010000015.1 GCA_013815535.1 Ktedonobacterales bacterium | reverse complement strand
GTGCTCTATGCGGGCTACCGCCTAGTTCCCTTATCTCCTTGAAAGTTGCTGTAATAGCCAAACATCGTGCTGGCGCATCCCATGAAAGGCCGTTCTTGGGCAGTATAGACAGGCAACAAGCGGTTGTCCAGCCAGACAAGCAAAGGGGCAATGGTGCGTTTTTTGTAAGTCCGTTTCGGGGCGAAATGCCAGGGGAGTTGCGAACCTGGGGAGGGCTGTCGTGGCCGAGGGTGCCGCTCTCCCGGGCGTGGGAGAGATGAGGCCCCTGATGGGCAGGGGCCTGTCGATTTGCGAGGGCGGTCACTGGGCAGCGGGGGAGCGCACCCCACTGCCACCGCTAGGGTGCTGGTTTCGGCGCGGGGATCTCGATGACCTGCCAGGTCGCCTCTTCTTCTGGCTCTTCCCCTTCAGCGTCCCAATCAACGCGGCTGAGTTGCTCAGGCGGCACCCAATCCCCACGGCTAATCAGGCGATATTGCGGCAGTTCCTCCGGCATTGGTCGTCCCAGCCGCGCGAGGGTTTCGCGTACTTCGCGGCCAACCGTGATCGCCGCCGTATCAATGGCGGGCTGCCCCTGGAGGTTCAGCGTCTCAATGCGCGCCTTGGTATGTGCACGCTGAAACAGGTTGTCCGCGAGTTCTTCCGTCCCCATGAAATCCGGCGGCGTGCCCGAGAAAGGCAGACGACGCAAACGAATGACCCCTTGTTCTGTGAGACCATTATAGAGTCCCATATAGTTGGCATCGTTGAGGCGTTGATGTCCCTCGGGCGTATCCACGCCGCGTTGTTGCGCGACGGTGTGCAGTTCTACATCGAATTGATGCAGCTTCAGACGGTACTCCGCACGCTCCATATCGACGAGATCAGCTGCCGCGACCTCGGCCATCCAACGTTTAAACGGCTCGGCTTTGGGCGAAGCAACCGACTGAATCACGCGCAACACACCCGCCGTGTTGGCACACGCGGATTTGCGCAGCCGGCTATCTTTCGTGGGAAGCTTCAACATAACTACGATATCCTCGTAGTTATCTCCCATTTCTTCGCGGAGCCGCGTATTGAGATCCGTCCAGTAGCGTTGTTTGTTCTTGGTGGTCGAGAGCGGAATCATGCAATCAACCAGACTATAATACCATTCTTCTTTGTACCAGACACGTCGAATCGTGTACTGCTCAAAGAGGGCTACCGCGAGTGATTGATCACCGATGTGTGCTGGCCCATTCATATCTGCCTCCTGCCTTTCCGCTCAGCCTGACGGGGATGTGTAGGCTGTTTGCCCTCACTATAATCCACTCCCCAAATTATCGACGTGCAGGATGGCATGCGAGAAATGCCTTTTCGGCCTCCTCGCTGGCTCAAGTAGCAACGAAACCAGCCCAGAAGGTACATTGCCCGAATGGGTAATGATTCTTTCAGCAGGTTCACCGGATCGATGAGCAATGAAACCGCAGGGGGATTTGCGTAACAAGCAAGATGATTTCCCCATCCCGCGTATTTTCTGCTGAGCGTCATTATAATCGGTCGCACTACCCTTGTCCAACCCAACCAGCCAGCGGCAATCGGGGATCATCCCGCAACTCCGATTCTATGCCGAAAGTGGGGGCGAAATGGCAGATCGCAGCATTGGCCAAGAGCGGCTTCATTGGTCATCGATCCGGTGAGTTCACTGAAAGAAGCCATGGCCGGACATGTGGTAGAACGAGAGCCAATCGGCCAAGATGCCGAAATCGCGCCGGATTTCGGGCATCCCTGGGCAGCGACGAAGCGTTTAGGTAACGGCACATTTAGGGGCGAAGCAGGGGCAAGAAAATGTCGTCTACGATTTCCACGATGGTTGCATCCGAGATAGGCGCATGGGTCAAAAGTATCTCATGCCGCACCAGATCAGCTGGCAAGGACGCGATCCGTGGTGTCACTTTAGCCGAGTCGATCTCGCCCCGTTCAGCAGCGCGTCGCAAAATGACAGACATACTTTCTGCGCCTGGCTGTCGACCACGCAAATATAACACGAGCGGTACCTCGTTGAAATATTCACCCATCAGGCCATGAATGCTCTCTGCACCCACTTCTTCGAGGCGCAACGACATCCGACGAAGCAAAATCAAAATGTCACCACGTAGCGATCCGGTGTCGGGGACATCGCCGCCCATTAACGGCTGATGGTGAATCATCGCTGCGATCACCAATTCAGCGCGACTATGCCAGCGTCGATAGACCACCGCCTTGCTCGTTTTGGCACGCTCAGCGACGCCTTCCATCGTCAAATGCGAATACCCTACCACCATCAGTTCATCCCACGCCGCTTGCAAAATGTCCGTCTCTAGGGAATCGCCACGCCGTCGCGTCTTCGCCCCAGGCTCGCCTAATTCTCGGCGGGCTGGCTCCTCAGCGGCCAATTTTTGCGAATCCATCACTTCTCCACTAAGATACGTTGCGTACCTTATGCATTTAGTGTACCATACTCTTTATAAGATACTATGCGTATCTTAATTGGGATTTGGAGGCACGAAACTCATGGCGACGACTACAGAACGCATAGCGGCACCAGAGCCGCAACCAGCGGATACACGGCTCGACCCGAAGGTCATCAGACTGGTCGCCATCCTCCTCGTTGGCGGATTGGCCCCCCTTTTCGACACGACAATTGTGAACGTGGCTATCTCTACTCTTGATCACGAACTCCACGCGCCCGTAGCCACCATTCAATGGGTCATCACTGGCTACCTCCTCTCGCTGAGCATGATGGTCCCCCTCTCTGGGTGGAGCATGAACCGCTTCGGCGGCAAGCAGATGTGGATGGTGAGTCTGGCGCTCTTCATGGTTGGCTCGGTGCTCTCTGGGCTGTCATGGGACATCACCAGCCTGATCATCTTCCGCGTGATTCAGGGGATCGGCGGCGGACTGATGCTGCCTATCTTGCAAAACCTCATCGTCCAGGCCGCAGGTGGACGCGCACTGGGGCGCCTGATGAGCGTGGTGAGCCTGCCCGCGCTGATCGGGCCGATCCTCGGCCCCGTCCTCGGCGGCATCATCATCAATTCGCTCAACTGGCGCTGGATCTTTGGCGTCAACGTCCCGATTTGCATTGCCGCGCTCATCCTGGCCTGGTTTGGCATGCCCGCCACGCAACCGCAACGCACGCAGCGCCTCGACATCGTGGGGCTCCTCCTGCTCTCGCCGGGCTTGGCGGTCACGCTCTTTGGACTGGCGCAGGTAGGCAATGCAAATGGCTTCGGCGCTCCGCAGGTGCTGATCCCCTTGGGGATCGGCGTGGGATTGCTCCTTGCCTTTACCATCTATGCTAGCTTCAGCGCGAATCCGCTGGTTGATCTGCGCCTGTTTCGTTATCCCTCGTTGGCGGCGGCATCGGGTCTGTTATTCCTCTCTGGCTTGACCCTCTATGGCGCCCTGTTGCTGTTGCCGCTGTACTTCCAACAAGCTGATGGGCAGAGCGTTCTGGCAGCGGGTCTGCTGTTGGCGCCGCAGGGGATGGGCGCGCTGCTTACCCGCAGTTGGGTAGGCAGTCTCACAGATCGCATTGGCGCACGGCCCATCGTCTTCGCAGGCATCGTCATCACTGCCTTGGGGACCATCCCCTTCGCATTGGTCGATGCCCATACGAATTACCTCATCCTGGCTGGCGCGCTGCTCGTGCGCGGTGCTGGCCTCGGTGCCGTCACCATCCCCGTTATGGCGGCAGCCTATCTGGGGCTACAAAGGGATGAAGTGCCACATGCGAGCATCGCCATCAGGGTCGCACAACAGATCGGCGGCGCATTCGGCGCGGCGGTGATCGCCATCATCCTTCAGCAACAGATTGCGATGCATAATGGACTCGCGCTCGCCTTCGGCCACACCTTCTGGTGGTCCGTAGGGTTCACGCTGCTTGCCATTGTGCCCACACTGTTCCTGCCGCGTATCGCTTCCAAACGTACCGGATCAGCCGCGAAATGATCTGACACAGACTAGGGCGCGAGGCGCTCGATCACCCACGTGTCGTCCCCGTGCTTACGATAGCGCAGGCGATCATGCAGGCGATTCTGCCGCCCCTGCCAAAACTCGATGGCGTCGGGGATGACACGGTACCCTCCCCACGAATCCGGGCGCGGAATCGGTTGATCGCGATAGCGCTCGGTCAGTTCCTGCATCTGTTGCTCTAGCACAGTGCGGCTCGCAATGACCTGGCTCTGTTGTGACACAAGCGCGCCAAGCTGGCTCCCCAACGGGCGGCTATGGAAATATGTATCCGACGCCTCAGCAGATAGGCGCTCTACCCGCCCTTCGATGCGCACCTGGCGCTCCAATCCACCCCAATAGAAAACGAGTACCGCGAAGGGATGCTCGGCCAAATCATGTCCCTTGCGACTTTCGTAGTTTGTATAAAATGCGCAACCTGCGGCATCGACGCCTTTCAGCAGCACCATCCGCGCCGATGGGCGCCCATCCGCACCCACCGTCGCCAATGTCATCGCGGTCGGCTCGATCAAGGACGCCGCCAGCGCCTGATCGAGCCATGCCGTAAACTGCTGGAATGGATCACGGTTGACATCCTGTTCACTGAGGCCAGCAAGCATATATTCCTTGCGTAAATCGGCAATCGACATGATGATTATCCTCCCACATCAGCATTGTAGCAAATGCGTTATTGATGTGAGGACTCCTAATATGGTGTCATCGAGAATGAAGGGTTTGGGGATGGACGCTTTGCTTATCTGAAAAGTTGAATTTTCCTCGTTCAATTGCCCTATCAGTCGTCGGGCGCTCTGTACGAGATTTTGCCTGGGAGGGTGGATCATCACTTTTGCTAACGCTGTCGAATTCGCAATCAGCTATGGAGAAGGTTCCCCCTTTCTCGGACCCCTTTTCCCAAAATCCTATGCTTTGCTGCGGAGGAGTTCAGCAATCACCTGCGGCTGTTCCTCCGCCATAAAATGCCCGCACCCGCTCACGACCTGTGCTGTCACGTTGCAGCAGCCAAACTGTTGGGTAAGCTCTTTGGCCGTTGGCCCAGGTTTATCGGAGCCATAGTCGCCTTCGAGGAGGAAAATAGGCACACGCAGCTCGTCGCGGTGCGCTCGCATGAAGGCCCGATTCTTTCGGTAGGTGCGGTACAAACCCAGCCCCGCTCGCAGTTGTGCGGGAGTAGCATACGCGCTCGCATAATGCCGCATGACGGCATTGGGCATTGCCTGCTTATCCTTCGCAAAACGGCGGAAAAAGGCATTCTTAAAATAGGCATACTCACGGCCCCCAATCAGCCATTCGGGTAATGTGGGGAGACGGTGAAAGGTGAAGTGCCAAAGGAACGGCAGCTTCACCATGAGATCGGTGCTGGGCGTCCCGGGCAACGGCCCATCCAAGACCGCAATTCCTCGTGTTTCAGTCGGATAGAGGCGAGCGTACGCATAGGCAATCATGCCCCCCATATCATGGCCGACGATGTACGGGGTGCGGATGGCGAGCTGGCTGGCCAGCTCGTGAATATCCCTCGCCAGGGTCGGGGCATCATACTCGGCTCGGGTCGCAGTAGACTTGCCAATACCCCGTAAGTCTACCGCGATCACCGTGTAATGGTCAGCCAACAAACGCATCACCTGACCGAACTCATACCAGTCTTGCGAGAAGCCATGCACAAAAATAATCGCCGGGCCGCTCCCGCCCGAGATATAGTGGACGAATGCGTCGCGCAACGGGACACGGTGCGACTGAAACGCCGTGCCGAGAACCACATTCGCCGGATCCTGATGGTCGAGTCCAATAAAGAATGGATCGTTCATCGATGTCCCTCCGAGGACTCTTCATTGACATCCCGAGGCATTTCCTTCAGCGTGGGGGGGCGCGTTGACGATTGTCTGAGGCTTTCTTGCAAGGTGACCGTGATGGTATCTCCTGGTTGCTTCCCCATCGTTTTCAATAATTTTTTACTGACCGGTAAAAATTGGGTTCCATCACCCCACGGCAGAAAGGCGGTCCGAAATGGCACGCCATTCATGGTCCCAGTGACTTTGATGGACCGCGTTGACCCAAAAAAAGCCACCGATTCGGGCCAGACCACGACGGTCCACCCGCCCTTGTGCTCGACAGTTGCTCGAAATGTCTGGTTAATCTCCATGGCTCATCCTCCTGGTCTGTTGCTCATCCTCCTCTAAGATGAGTGCAATCTCCTCAAGGGCGTCAGCGGCCGCATCTAATTGCTCGGGGGTAAGACGTGTCAACATACGGCGCGTCCACGTTTCGTTGAGGGCATAAATCGTCCTGAGAATAGCGGCTCCGTGCGGCGTCAGGTCAAGCAAAGGGGCGCGCCGATTCGCCGGGTTCGGCTGGAAGGAAACCAGACCTTCTTTGGCCAAGATATCGGCAACACGCTGCACGCTCTGACGGGCATGGCCCATGTCGCGTGCGATCTGCGCCACGGTCTGTGGATGATCGCCGACGCGACCCAATACTTGCCATCTGGCGCTGCTTTGGCCGATGGAGTGAGTCAGTCGATCACCATTGCGCAAAAGCACCCCGTTGACCCGAAAAATGCTTAATGCGAACCGGCCAAGCGGATTGGTGGGGGTTTCAATTGATTCCATAGAGAGA
The DNA here is from genome assembly GCA_013815535.1 of Ktedonobacterales bacterium. Lineage (GTDB taxonomy): Bacteria > Chloroflexota > Ktedonobacteria > Ktedonobacterales > JACDGC01 > JACDGC01. Next base: position 12,918 of record JACDGC010000015.1, on the reverse strand, counting down.
GCATAGCATCTTGACAGCATGCTGTCAAGATGCTATGGCTGTAGTTCGGCTATTCGGATGAGTAGGTTGCTCTTGGCCTTGGTACGGATGCTCAAGAGAGAGGATTCATCGATTGATTCTCAAATCATGCGCCTGATAGTCAATCAACACATCCGATTTCAGAAATAAAAGGACGGTGCTCACTCTCACCCTCCTCATCCGAAGAGCCCAAGATAGTAGCGACTACGCTAATCGCTGTGACAACGAGCACCAAACCTAAGAAGATCCATCTTGAACGCCCTAGTCGCCTCAGTACCGGTGGATTGCTGGCAAAAAATTGTGCCAAGCGGGTCTTATCGCCGCCAATGCGCCACTCTTTCTGTAGCTGCGGCATGCGCATCAAAGTCGGCGATCATCGGGAAGCAGAGCGCCGTTCACGTCCCTCAGCATTCCGCTTGCGCTACTCCCCCCAATTACAGGCACTTGACAATCGTCGCATACGTCGGTATCATTGCTGTTAGCGTTCACGTGAACGCTAACGGGGCGCGATGCTAGGGGGGCGATGTTCGATGAAGCCGCTTGTCACCATCACTGATGTGGCCCGTGCTGCTGCGGTCTCGGTGCAGACGGTCTCGCGGGCGCTCAACAACAAAGGCGAGATCAGCCCAACGACCCGCGACCGCATCGTTGCCATCGCCGAGCAGTTGGGCTATCGGCGCAACGCCATCGCGCGCGGGCTGGTGACCAACCGCAGCATGACCCTCGGCCTGCTCGTGCCCGACATCGCCAATCCCTTTTTCCCCGACATCGCGCGGGGCATCGAAGATCGGGCATTGGCGAATGGCTACAATGTGTTTCTCTGCAACACCGTCGAGGACCCCAACCGCGAAGCAGCGGTGCTGGCCCTGCTGGAAGAGAAACGGGTGGATGGCATCATCCTCTGTAGCGCCCGTCTGACCGATGATCGCCTCTTGCCGCTGCTGCGTCGCCACCGCGCCGTCGTGCTAGTCAACCATCCCGCGCCGCCAGAGGTCGCGGCGAGTGTGCGTGTGGATGATGCGGCGGGCACCCAGCAGGCCGTGCGGCATTTGCATGCTACGCAGCGTACCCCCATCGCCTTCCTGGCGGGACCAGCCCATGCCCACAGCAGCCAACAGCGCACCGTTGCCTATCGCCAGACCCTCGCTGAACTGGGGATGGCACTCGACCCTACCCTGCTGCGCCAATGCGCCCCCGATGCGGAAGGAGGCTACCAAGCAGCACGTGCCCTGCTGGCGGGCACCACCCCGGTGCCCGCACTGCTGTGCTACAACGATCTGGTCGCGGTGGGTGCGTTGCAAGCCTGCCGCGAGGCCGGGCTGCGCGTGCCGGACGATGTCGCCATCATCGGCTGCGACGACATCGCGCTGGCGCGGCTCATCACGCCCGCGCTCACCACCCTGCGCGTCGATAAATCCGCCATTGGCGCGGCTGCCTTTGGCCTGCTGCTCGCACGCATCGAGGGCGACGGCACCGACGCCGAGGTCGTCTTTACCCCCGAACTCGTCCTGCGTGCCAGCGCCCCCTGAACCATCCCCCTGTTCGCCGTTGTTTGCATGGGCGTGTGCCCGTGCGCTTTCCCACACTGCTGTGGCAAGGAGCGTACTCCATGAAGGATTCCCAGCGGCATCTCAGACCCCATTCCCTCGGCATCATCGTGCTTGCTCTCTTCTTGGCTGCCAGCCTCGCGTTGGGCTATGGCGTGGCCTTCGCGGGCAAGGCCCACGCGGCGACCTACACGCCACCGCCCTCGGATCGCGCCGATACCCTCATCGACAGCAGCTGGAGATTTCACCTGGGCGATGTCAGTGGCGCGCAGAATCCCAGCTTCGATGATGCGAGCTGGGGCGGCGTCACCCTGCCGCACACCTGGAATGCCATTGACGGCCAGGATGGCGGCAGCAACTATTATCGCGGCATCGGCTGGTATCGCTTGCACCAGACCATCCCCAGCGCCGATGCGGGCAAGCAGATCTTCTTGCAGTTCGACGGGGCCGACCTCGTCACGGATGTCTACGTCAATGGCACCTTGCTGGGCGAGCACCAGGGCGGCTACGCGGCCTTTCGCTATAACGCCACCGCCGCGCTCACCATCGGCGGTGATAATGTCATCGCGGTCAAGGTCAACAATGCGTCTAATGCCGACATCGCGCCGCTCAGCGCCGATTTCACCTTCTTTGGTGGGTTGTACCGCGACGTGCATCTCATCGTCACCGATAGCGTCCACATGCGGATGCTGGATTATGGCACATCTGGTCTCTTTGTCCGTCAGACGAATGTGAGCGCCGCCGCTGCCAATCTGCAAGTGACCACTGAGGTGTGGAATGATGGTGGCACGCCGCAAAACGTCACCCTCAACGCCGTCATCGTAGATGGCAGCAACACCACCGTGCAGACCCTTACCGCCACTCAGAGCGTGGCGGCGCACAGCGGCTATACCTTCGTGCAGACCACCACCATCAGCAATCCGCACCTGTGGGATGGCCAGCGCGACCCGTACCTGTACCACGTCTATGCCCAAGTGCAGACGGGCGCGACGGTCAACGATCTGGTCGCGGAACCGTTGGGGCTGCGCTCCTACGCGATTGATGTCAACAATGGCTTCTTCCTCAACGGACACTACCTGGATCTGCATGGGGTCAACTTCCATCAGGATCGCATCAACCAGGGCTGGGCCGTCACCAACGCTGAACTCGACCAAGACTTCAACCTGGCCGCGTCGATGGGGTCCACTGCGCTACGCATGGCGCACTACCAGCATGCGGGGCGCATCTATGATGATGCCGACGGGCAAGGGATGGTCATGTGGGCCGAGATCCCGCTCGTCAACGGCATCACCAACAGCGCTAACTTCACCAGCAACGCCGAGCAGCAGCTGACCGAACTGATTCGCCAAAACTATAACCATCCCTCGATCATCTTTTGGAGCATCTCGAACGAGATCACCAACAGCGGTGGCCCAGACTCCAACACCCTGCTCGGCGACCTCAACACCGTCGCCAAGCAGCAAGACCCTGACCGCATCACCACGCTGGCCGACGACAGCGGCCCCGCCGACGCGACATCGAAGCACACCGACACGGTTGGCTACAACCGCTACTATGGCTGGTACAACGGCCAGGCCACTGGGTTGGATGGCTTCCTCAGCAGCACGCACACGAACCACCCCACCATGTCCTTCGCCATCAGCGAATATGGTGCCGGGGGTAGCATCTATCAGCATCAGGACAATCCGCCGCAGACCAGCCCCACAAGTTATTTCCACCCAGAGGAATATCAGGCGACCTTGCACGAAGTGTCGTGGCAGGCGCTGGCGAGCAAGCCCTATGTGTGGGGCAAGTTCATCTGGAACATGTACGACTTCGCCTCGGACGGGCGCAACGAGGGCGACACCGCCGGGCGCAACGACAAGGGCCTCTGCACCTATGACCGCGTCACCTGCAAAGACGCTTTTTATTGGTACAAGGCGAATTGGACGACCGCGCCCTTCGTCTACCTCACCGACCGGCGCTACACCAACCGCACCACCCCAACAACCGATGTCAAGATTTATGCGAACACATCCTCGGTGACGCTGACCGTCAATGGTGTCTCACAGGGCGCACGCAGCAGCAACAACCACATCTTCCTCTGGACGGGGGTGACGCTGCAAGCGGGCAGCAACGCCGTGAGCGTCAGCAGCACGCAAGGTGGCACCACCTATACCGATAGCGCGACGTGGAACTACAGCCCCAACGTGCGGGTGAACGCGGGCGCGCGGCTGCCCTACACCGACACGTCGGGCAAGTTCTACGACGTGGACCATTACTATAGCGGTGGCACGAACGGAGCGACGAGCGCCACCATCGCTGGCTCGCCCGAGCAGGCCGAATATCAGACCTATCGCTCGGGCAGCAGCTTCACCTACACCATCCCCGCCGTCAATGGCAGCTACATCATGTACCTGAAGTTCATGGAGCCGACGAAGACGGGGACAGGGCAGCGCGTCTTCAGCGTGGCGGCCAATGGCGCGACCGTCATCAGCAACCTCGACATCTATGCCCAGGTGGGCAAAAACACCGCGCTGCAACAGCAGTTCCCCATCACCGTCACCAATGGAATCGTGACGCTCAGCTTCACCGCCTCGACCGACAGCGCCCTGGTCAACGCGATCTCGCTCGTCCACCAGTAACGTGTTTGCGCTCCCTCCTCGGTTGCTGAACGTGGCAAGGAGGGCCGCCGAACAACGCATCGACACATACCCTTGTTGCCAGCCCATACATCATGGGGCTGGCATTTTTCTTGAGGGAGCACGGCACCGCGCTCAACTGGTCGATGTCGCTTGAAAGACGACCACATTGCTGAATGCTGCGCCATCGAACTGGATGGCGTAGCAGCCCGCCGCTTTTACGCGCACATAGCTGGTGGCGCGATACCACTGATTGCCCCCTGGCTGGCTGACACTCAGCCGTAGCGCGCTCACCACCGGCTCGGTGTCGCTGGCATTGCTGGCGGTGAATTCCTCGCCGCCATTGAACCCCATAGCTTGCGTGCCACCAAGCTGTTTTCCTCGGATGAGCAATGGTCCCGCGAACGGTGGCGCGACTTCCCAATGGATCTGCGTCAGACCCCAGGGGCTACCACTATCGAGCGCGGGGGTGGGATCGTAGTGCAGGGTGCCGTTCGTCACGCCGACCGCGATGTACGCGGGTCCCTGACCATAGATGATCGGGGTTCCCGATCCGCTGACCGCCTGCCCCGCCGTCACTGGGCATGCCGCGCCAGGGGCAACCGTTGGCAGTTGCAGCGGACGCGCGGCCAGCGCTGCCCAAGGGTCAGCGGGGTTGCTGGTGGGCGCTGCGGTGGGGCTGGTCGCTGGCCCCGTTGTCGTGGTCATGGTCGCCGGACCAGGGGTATCGCCTACGACGGGCACCCCCGTGGTGCCCGCTGTCGTCCCACCACACGCGGCCAACAGCAGCGCCAGCGCTGCCCCCTCAGCGTGGCGGCATAGTTGATGCCAAATTTGACAAGACCGTCTTCGCTTCATGCAAGCAAACCTCCGCTAAACTGAGCAGACGCACCGCGCCAAGCGTGTCACAGGCCCATGCTGTGTTTTGGAGAAAGGGAGCATGATCGCGTTGATCATGCTCCCCACCGGGCAAGCTACAGGCCAAAAGCCACGAGATTGCCGTCGAGATTCATGGCATACATGCGTCCGTTGGCAATCGTCACCGGGCTATAGTAGGTCGCGCCAGCGGTCGTGTCTTGATAGTGGAAGATCGATGTGCCGCTGGTATTCATGCCGACGATCCACGCACCTTGCGTTGCGACGATCACGCCAGGAATAGCGGTCAGGGATGCCAACACCGGGCCATCGTTGAAACAGTGCTGCCACTTGTACGCGCCCGTTGAAGGATCGAGCGCAGCCACACTGCCCTTGCAATTAGTGCCGTTGATCGAGATAGCGCCGCCAGCGGCATAGAGCGTCGTGCCATCCCATACGGCGGGTGCAATGCTGCCATTGCCGCACTGCGGGCAACTGCCAGTGTTGCCCGCCACGGTCGCTTGCCAGACCGGACCATTGTGGAGCGCAGACCGTTTGAAGGTATAGAATTGGCCGTCCTTATTGGCGACGCCGACGAGCGGTGTATTTGCAACACCACCGATGGTGCCGGTGAAAAGCGTCGGTGCCGAGCCAAAGTCCGCGTCGCCGATCTGCTGGTTCACGGGAAGCTGCCAGCTATCGGCGTAGGTCATATTGGCTGTGTTGACTGCTAACAATGCGGCACCATAGTCACCTGCCTGGCCCTGGCAACTGCTCTGCGTGCCAGTAGCGGTGTAAAGCAGGCCGGTAGTGGTGTCGATGGTGGGGGTACCCCAGATGCCGCCCGCAGTGCAGCCGGCTGGCTCGGTGTAGAATGTACCGCCAATCGCGCCGCTCGTCTCGCTGAGCTTGACCACGCGCCCGCGCGTCAGCGGGCAATCGCCAAAGGAGGACATGCCATAGTAGACGTTGCCGTTAAAGATGATCGGGGAACTCCAGGCGAAGTCTTGCGGCGCCATTCCTACGACGGTCTTCCAAGTGATGGCACCAGTGTTGGCGTTGAGCGCATAGATATAGACATTGCCACCGCCGACAGCATCATTGCCGCCACCGCCAACGAAGACGGTCGGTGTCCCATTGATATACCCAAAGGCCGCCGTGCTGGCAACACCAACTTTGGTAGGATTGCACGAATTATCGGTCGTGACACCAAGCTGGGTATCCCATAGATGACTGCCAGTGGTGGTGAAGGCATGAAAATAGCCGTCCCACGATCCCCAATAGACCGTATTGTTGATCTCGATGGCTTGGTCAGACATGCCGCCGCCAACAGATTGCGTCCATTTCTGCTTGAGGTTCGGGAAGTTCGCGGCGGTGAGAGTCGTCTCGGCTTTGTTATCATCCGTGGCGGCAAGATCGTGGACATATTGGGTCCAGTCTGACTCTGCGGTGATGGCAAAAACGTGCAGACTTCCCTGGTTCACGGTGCTGGGCAGCGTCACTTTCTGCACCGTCTTGCCCGCCGTCAAGCTGACTGAGGTAGCAAATATATGTGTTTTTACCGCCTGATTGCCGCCACTCGTCGTGTTGCGATAGGCTGTTGTGACAGCAGTGGTATTGCCAGCGATGGGTGAAGCTTTGCCAGCGTTCAGCGTCCAGTCGCTGAACGCGAGAGTGAAGGTCTGCGTCGAGTTGTCGGTATAGGTGATTGTGGCCGTGCCGCTCGACGGGCCATTCGTCGCGGAACCAAGGAATGAGAGGGATGGACTATTGGTCGTGATGTTGATGGTCTGACCACTGGCGACCCAGTTGTCTGACGCGCCCGCCGTCACCGTTGGCCACTGATAGCTGAGACCGTTGCTGTCAGGCACCGATGCCGAGGCGAATCCCGCCGCCGCCAGGGCGTTATTGGAATAGTCGAAGCCAGCGCCGTCGAAATTGGCAGTCGTCGTCGCGCCATCATTGCTGATGCCCTCATTGTTATAGCCAGCACCTGAGATCGCTGGATTGGTCGCCTTTGTGGGGGGATTCCCTGTTGTGCTGTTGCCGGGGCCGCGCAATGAGGCTGCCTGTGCCATGCCCGCACCGAGGGAGCTGCCCAGAGCCAGAATGATGCCACACAGCGCCAGGAGACGCTTGATCGCCGATTGTCGCATGATGCCAATTCCCTTTCGCACATCGTGGAAGAATGTCGTCAAAAATACGGATTGCTTGTCGGAAAATGAGACATAGGGTGCCTGCCCACCCTACCTAGCTTGGTGAAGCAAGAGCAGAGTGGGCGGCGCGGATCAATATCGACCCCATATGCTATGGATCGCTTAGCTGGCGGCGACAGCGAAGACGTGCAGGTGCCCTTGGTTGACCGAAGCGGGCAATGTCACGCTCTTGACCGTCTTGCCCGCCGTCAGGCTGACCGAGGTGAAGAAGACGTAGGTGTTGTGGTTGATCTGTTGACCACCACTAGCGAGGTTGCGATAGCTGGTGGTGGCAACGATGCTCGTGCCACTGATGGCCGATGACTTGCCGCCATTCAGCGTCCAATCGCTGAAGGCCAGCGTGAAGGTCTGCGTTGAGTTATCAGTGTAGGTGATCGTGCCTGTGCCAGACGATGGCCCGTTGGTCGACGACCCCAGGAAGCCGAGGGTGCCACCAGTGTGCGCGGGGAGGCCGATGGTCTGTCCGCTCGCCTGCCAGTTGTCGTTCGCGCCTGCCGCCACCGTGGGCCACGTGAAGGCAATGCCGCTCACCGTCACCGTCGATCCGGCTGTGAAGCCTGCCGCCGCCAGCGCGTTGTTCGAGTAACTGTAGCCCGTACCATCGAAATTGCCGACCGAGGTATTGTTGTCGTTGCTGATGCCCTCATTGTTGTACATGCTGGTTGCTGAGGGTGGGAAGGAAGGCGGTGCATCATTCGCGCCGGTGCCCCAGTTGGATGCACTGCTGCCCAAGTTGAAGCCCAGCGTCGCACCATTCTTGACCGCGCTCCATGGCAACCAAGTGCTGGTGGTGGCATTGCCATTCAGCGTCAGGCTCTGCACATAGGGATTGCCATCGGCGGCGTTGGGCGTATTGATTTGCAACGTGTGGCCGCCCGCCAGTTGCACCGTCACCGAGGTGAAGAGCGGGCTGCCGATGACGAAGCCGCCGACGCCAGGGATTTCGGGGTACAAGCCGATATCCGCAAAGACCAGCCAGGATGAGATCGAGCCACCGTCATCGTTGCCGGGGAAGCCGTTGGGCGTGTTGGTGAAAAGCTGCGTCTCAGTGCGCCGCACGACGCTCTGCGTGTGCGATGGGGCGCCAGCCCAAGCATATTCCCACGGAATCTCTTCGCCGGGTTCGTTGCCCATGTAGGCATTGGTGCTATTGGTGCCCGCATTGAGTTTGGTGAAGAACGTGTCGAGGCGGCTGACCGTTGTGGCATTGCCCCCCAGCTTGTTAATGAGGTCGCGCATGTTGAACGACTCCATATAGGTTGACTGGGCGGAGTCGTTTTCCTGGAAGCCGCTGCCACTGGTGGGGCTGGTCGAGGCCCACGTGCCATCGCTGTTGCGCGGGAAGATGTAATTGCCCGCCGCGCTGTTAAACAGGTTCGTCCAGTTGTTCGACCGTTGCAGATATGTTTGGGCAGTGGCAGAGTTGCCGAGCGCCTGGGCGAACTGGCTGAGGGCGAAATCGTCGTTGGTATATTCTTGCGTGCTGACGGCGGAGTTGCCCGCGTCTTGCGCCGTGACGTAGCCCTTGCTCACATAGTCGTTATAGCCACCGCGCGTGATGTGCTGGCCGTTGACCATCGCCGTCAGCGCGCTGGCCGTGTCGAAGCCCGTGTCGCCATAGGCATAGATGTCGGCGATCTCCACATCTGCGCCGTCGCCATTCATGCCAAAGGAATCGGCGCTCTTCTGTTGCCAGCGCGGCAGGTGGCCATCGCCTTGCAGCGCGTCGTTGACGAGCGATTGCGCGATATCCGCTGATTCCGCTGGCGCGATGATGGCACGCAGGCGGATCAGCGAGCGATACAGGTCCCAGCTTGAAATATTTTCGTATTGGGCGTGTCCGCTCGTGGCAGTATGGACGTTGCCATCGAAGCCGATGTATTGCCCATTAGCATCGCTGAAGATGTTGGGGTGGATGAAGGAGTGGTAAAGCGCCGTGTAAAAGCTCGTCGTCTCATCCGCTGTGCCGCCCGTCACCTGGATGGCGTTCAGGCGCGCGTTCCACGCGGCATCTGCTGCTGCCTGGGTGGTCGAGAAGCTATCTCCGGTGTTTTCGGCGGTCAGGTTCGCCTCGGCGTTTGCCAGGCTGACATACGAGATGCCTGTGCGGACCTTGACCTGCTGGTTACTGGTGGTGTTGAAGGTGACATTTGCTTTGGACGTGCCATTACCGCTACTGGCGGTGAAGGGCTGATCGAAATGCGCGGCGAAATAGAGGGTGTAGTGGCTGCCGCCACAACCGATGGTGCTGGTCGTCTGGCCTGTCACTTCTTGGCCCGCAACATTGATCGCTACGGATGCATTCGAGGTGCCATTGATGCTGCCCGCCGCGTTGATGTTGAGCGAAGCTGTTGTCGTGGCGGGGTAGGTGAAGCGCGCCATACCGGTGTGCAGCGTAGCGGTCGTCTCGACATCCACATTTGGGCCGTCAAGATGCACCTTGTAATAGCCGGGGTGCGCGACCTCACTGCTGTGGGCGAAGGTCGAATTGGCCACCGCTGCCCCCGTGTAGGGCATGAAGGGGACATCTTGCGAATCGGTGCAACCGCGTCCGCTGAAGTGCGTCAGACTAAAGCCCTTGATAGTGTTATCGGGGTAATAATAGCCGCCGGGGATGTTTGAGGTCGTGTCGGCGCTCCACTGTACCATTCCCATCGGGTAGGTCGCGCCAGGAAAGACGTCCCCCGTGTCGAACGAGAAGCCAAAGTTGCAACCAGAACAAGGGTTAGTGCCGATAAAGGGGTTGACGTATTGGGTCAGATTGAGGGTCGCTGCGCGGGCTTTGTCTCTCGAATGAAGGGAGACGCTGATGAACGCGAGCAGCATCAACGCGATGATGCCTAAAGTCATGCCGCTGCGAATGACGAAGTAACGCCTCATTGCATACGCCTTTCTCAGTTTTGACACCAGTGCCAATGCACACCCATCGCACATGGATGGGCGCGAACGAGTTTGGGAAGGTCTCCTTGACCTTCACGGCGAATGAAAATATGCCTCCTTTTTGTGCGACCTCTATGAACCGAGCGGACACCTGTCGACGTGCGCAGCATCTGTCTGACTGCAGCTTGGGCTGGTCGCTATGTTTAACGGCAAGTATACCTGAGGAGCGCGGTTCTGTCAAGACTATGGACGCATTCACAGTAAAAACTAATACGGGGTGCTACAATGATGAGAGACTCAGGTGTTTTGGGGGAAGCTACATGACGGTCAAGGACCCGCGATCCCTGCTCGAAATCTTGGCACCGATCGCTCGACCCGCGCCCGCGAGCAAGGGCACCGACCTCCAGCAGCTTCGCCGTTGGAATCGCTTGCTGGTGCTGAACTGCGTGCGTGAGCATGGCGGCAGTTCACGGGCGGCGGTGGCGGAGCTAACAGGCCTCTCACGGCCCACTGTCACCAGCATCGTCGATGCCCTGATGGGCGATGGTTTGCTCACCGAGGGACCATCGCCGCCACCAGCGCCGGGCCAGCGGGGTCGTATGATTCCGCTGCATTTCAACGCACGGGCGGGCACGATCATCGGCGTGGATATGGGGCGCAACCATCTGACGGTGGTGCTCAGCGATCTGGCGGCGAATATCATGGCGCAGGTGAGCCGCCCCTTCGCCATGAGTCGTGGACCAGCGGTCTGCCGCGTCGACCTCAGCGATGCCGTCCGTGCGCTGGTGCAGGGGGCGGGCAGTGACTGGGGCACGGTCGTCGGCATCGGTGTCGGCCTGCCGGGGCCACTTGATGCGACGCTCAGTTTCCCCGTCGCGCCGCCTGGCATGCCAGAGTGGGATGGCGTGCGGCTGCGCGATCAGTTGCAAGCCGATCTGAGCGTGCCCGTGTACCTGGATAACAACGCAAACATGGGCGCACTCGGCGAAAACCGCTACGGTAGCGCGCACCAGATCGCCGACCTCCTCTATATGAAGCTCGATTCGGGTATCGGTTGCGGCTTCATCATCGACCGACACCTCTATCGTGGCGGCAACGGCAGCGCGGGTGAGATCGGCCACATCCCCATCGCGGCGGATGGCGCGCCGTGCGTCTGCGGCAATCGCGGCTGTCTCGAAACGGTCGCCAGCATCGAGGCCATCATCATCGCCGCCCAGGCAGGCAGCGCGGCGGCGATGCCCTTCGAGGCCGTCATCGCCGCCGCTCAGACGGGTAATGGCGACTGCCACGCGGCGCTGACCCGCGCGGGCACCGCCATCGGCACCGCCCTGGCGACGGTGGTGAATATCTTGAATCCGACGATGATCGTGCTTGATGGCAAGACGATGCTGGCGGGCGACCTGATCTTAGCGCCGACGCGGGCGGCCCTGGTCGCTCACAGCCTCGCGGCCCCGCGTGCGCACGCCCAGGTGGTACGCGGCACCCTCGCCAGCCAGGCCGTCAGCCTGGGGGCCGTGGCGACGGTGCTCGATAGCGTCTTCATCGGTCACTCGGCGCTTGCATGACTCTTGTATCCTGCTGTATCATGAGCGATGCTGTGTTTTTTGCATTGCTTTGTCCAGACTCTTGACATCACAGCGAATCTTCGGTATACTAAGCATCCAGAGGGGGGCACACGCACCATGAGCCGAATCGCAGGTCGTATCGTGCATGGTTTACATGCTCGTGACACGCGCATCTCACCAGAGGGCCGGGGGACCGACCTGCAACTGATGCGCGAATCGAACTGGTTGCTGGTGCTGAACTATGTGCGCACCCATGGGGGGCTGCCACGCGCTGAGGTTGCCCGGCAGACGGGCCTCTCGCGCACGACCGTCGGCAACATCATCGACGATCTACTGACCGAGGGATTGGTCAGGGAAAGCGGCAGCGAGCGCGCCATCCCCAGTGGCGGGCGGCGCGTCATTCCTGTGCATTTCAACGCTGATGTCGCGCACATCGTGGGCATCGCGTTGGGGCGTCACCGGCTCATCATGGTCGTCACCGACCTCGGCGCGAACATCATCGGGCGCGTCGAAGTCCCCTTCCCGGCCTATGAGGGGCCAGATGTCTGTCTGCCCCTCTTGGCCGCCGCCGTCCGTGACTTCATCAGCAGCCAGGGATTGCCCTGGAACAAGGTGATCGGCGTGGGTGTCGGCATGCCCGGCATCGTCAAAGATGGCATCTGTCTGTCGCCCACGATCCCTGGTTGGGTGGGCACCAATGTCTACGAACGTCTCTGCGATCTGGTCGGTCTGCCCATTTATCTCGACAACAACGCGAAGCTCGGCGCACTCGGTGAGAGTCGCTTTGGCAACGCACGCGATGTCGAAAGCATGCTGTATGTGCGCGTGGGCACCGGCATCGGCGGTGGCCTGGTGCTGGACGGCCAGGTCTATCGCGGTGGCGCGGGCAGCGCGGGCGAGATCGGGCACATGGTGGTCGATCCGCATGGCCCCGTCTGCGCCTGTGGCAACAACGGTTGCCTCGAAACCTTCGCCGGGAAACAAGCTATCGTTGATCTGGTGCGCGAGCGCAAACCGGAGGTCGCTGACATCGTGACGGTGCTGCAATTAGCGCAGGCGGGCGACCCCATCTGCATCGCCGCACTGCAACGCGCGGGCGCGAGCATCGGGGCCATCGTCAGCGGCCTCGTCAACTTCATCAGTCCGGTGCTCATCGTCGTCGATGGCAGCACCATGCGCGCGGGCGAACTGGTGCTCGCGCCCATCCGCGCAGCGG